>JAEYPG010000112.1 GCA_023410975.1 Pseudomonadota bacterium | reverse complement strand
CCCTGGCGCCGCGCAGCGACCGCGCCCGCCAGCCCTGCTGGTGGGACGCGGGGCTGAGCCTGGGCGTGTGCGGCGACTTCCTCGGCGGGGCCGGCGTGGAAGGCGCCTGGCTCTCGGGCCGGGCGCTGGCGGCGGCCATCGTGCCGGGCGCCATGGCCTGAGCCATGGACGCGCCGCGCAGCTTCAAGGGCAACAAGCAGGGGCTGCCGCGCAAGCCTTGCGCCGCCTGCGGGCGCGAGATGAGCTGGCGCCGACGCTGGGCGCGCACCTGGGACGAGGTGCGCTACTGCTCGGAGCGCTGCCGGCGGCAGCGCGCAGGTGGCCATGGCCCGGGCTGAGCAGGCCCTGATGGCAGGCGCGGCCGGTGCGCCCGCAGCCCACCTATTCCGGGCAGAACCCAGGCGTTGCCCGGGTTACTTCTTCGCTTGATTCCGGGGCCGCTGCTTGCCCTGCGGTGAGTGAACGAAGACTTCGCAACGCTCTGCAGCGAACTGGAGTACCGCTATGAGCATGACGACGGACCTACTGGCGCCTGATGGCACGCCGCAGGTAGCGCTGGTGACGGGGGCGCGCGGCGGCATCGGCCGCGCGGTGGTGGCGCAGCTGCGTGCGCAAGGACACCGTGTCGCGGCGGTGGGACGCGACGCCGACAGCCTCGGTGAAGTACAGGCGCATGCCCACATTGCTGCAGACACGACCACGCCCGAAGGCGCCGCCGCGGCGGTGGCCGAGTGCTGGAGCACGCTGGGCGGCGCGCCCACGCTGCTGGCGCACTGCGTGGGCAGCACGCTCATCGCCCCGCTGCACCGCAGCGAGCCGCCGCAGATGCGCGAGCTGCTGCGGGTGAACCTGGAGAGCGCGCTGTTCATGCTGCAGGCCTGGATCGACCCGCTGCGCGGCGCGGGCCGGCCGGGCGCGGCGGTGCTGGTGTCCAGCGTGGTGGCGCGCGTGGGCGTGGCCAACCACGAGGCCATCGCCGCGGCCAAGGGCGGGGTGGAGGCGCTGGTACGCGGCGCTGCCGCCACCTACGCGCCGCAGGGCCTGCGCATCAACGCCGTGGCGCCGGGCATGACGGCCACGCCGCTCACGGCCGGGCTGCTGGGGGTGCCGGCGCAGCGCGAGGGTGCGGCGCGGCAGGCGCCGCTGGGCGGCGTACAGAACCCCGAGGACGTGGCCGAGGCCATCTGCTGGCTGCTGTCCCCGCGCGCAGCCCGGGTCACGGGACAGGTGCTGCCGGTGGACGGTGGCTTCACGGCAGTGCGCCCGCTGGTGAAGTAAGCCCGCGAGCCCCAACAATGTCCCGTGCCGCGCATGCGCCTGCCTGCGCGCGGCGATCATGTGCCGGGGCGCCAAGCCCCGATGCCCTCCCGCCCGGCCCAAGACCGCCTCATCCACCTTCCAGGACCTGCCGATGCTGCCCACCCCGCGCCTGCTCCGCCGTTTCCGCCTGGCCGCCTGTGCCCTGTCCGCCGCGCTGCTTGCCGCCTGCGGCGGCGGCGGCGATGGCGGCTCGGCGCTGCCTTACGTGGAGGCGCAGCCCGTCAACCCGGGCGTGCCGGCGGCCAGCTACACCGACGCGTCGCAGCTGACGCTGTACCAGCAGCTCAACACCGTGCGGCTGGGCGCCGGCGCCGGCGTCGCGCGCCAGAGCGTGCTGCTGGACCGGTCGGCGGCGAACCATCTGGATTACCTGCGCATCAACGGCGTGTCGGCCGGCCATGGCGAGCAGCCCGGGTTGCAGGGCTTCACCGGCAGCACGCCTGGCGCGCGCGTGACTGCGGCCGGCTATGCCTGGCGCTTCGTCAGCGAGGACCTGGCCTGGGGCACCGCCTTCACGCCGATGCAGTGCCTGGACCTGCTGCTGTCCAGCGTCTACCACCTGGCGAGCCTGCTGGCCGAGCAGGTGGACATGGGCGTGGCCTACGGTCCGGCGGGCAACGTCAACGGCTGCGTCTTCAATTTCGGCGTGCCCCTGGACGGCGCGCCGCAGCTGCCCGCTTCCGGCGTGGTGAAGGCCTATCCCTACCCCGGCCAGCGCGCCGTGGCCACCACCTTCGTGCCCTCCACCGAGTCGCCTAACCCCATGCCCGACGTGGGCAGCCGCGGCGTGGGGCAGCCGGTGTTCGTGTCCATGCGAGCGCAGGGCTCCAGCGACAGTGCGGGCTACGTGGTGAACGCCTTCACGCTGCGCGACGCCGCGGGCACCACGGTGCCGGCGCGGCTGATCGCCAATGCCACCAGCGGTCCGAGCGTGACGGCCGACCCGGTGCGGCAGCTGCGCGCCGGCGAGGTGTTCCTGGTGCCGCTGTCGCCGCTGGCCGCGGGCAGCAGCTACACGGCCAGCTTCTCCGGCAGCAACGGCAGCGTGCCGTACACGGCGACGTGGCAGTTCACGACGCGGTGAGCGGCGCCGCCGGCGGCAGCCGCGCTCAGGCCGCCATCGCCTTGCGGTGTGCCAGGAACTCCTGCGCCGCCTCGCGCCCCAGCGCGTCGAGCTCGGATAGGAACAGCAGGCTGCGCAGCAGCTTGGTGGCGTAGTCCAGCACCTGCGTGTGCACGCGCGGGGTCTGGTACTTCACCTCGCGCCAGTCGCCCTCGGGCGCGCCCGGATGCTCCGGCACGTCGGACCAGCCGTCCAGCGCGATGCCCCAGAGCTGCACCTTCTTGTAGCGGTCGCGCCCGGCGGCGGACAGGGCGCCGCTGTCGTGCATGGCGTTGACGCGGCGGATGAAGCGCTTTTCCTGCTCCAGCGACAGGTTGCCGGCCAGCTCGTTGCGGCGGTCGGCGATCTCGGTGGCGCGCGTGGGCGGCTCGATGGCGATGCGCCCCGCCCCGTTGCGCCGCGCCACGGGGTTGATGCGCACGATCCAGATCTCGTCGGGCTTGGCCTCGCGCTCCCTGAAGCCCAGGAAGTCGCTGATGGGCGGGTTCTGCGACAGCAGCCCGTCCCAGTAGTAGGCCGAGGCGGGCTCGGCGCTGTCCTCGGGCGCCGTGCCCTGGGCGTGGCGCGCGGCCTTCATGGGCGTGGCGATGCCCACCGAAGGGAACAGGTCCGGCAGCGCGGTGGAGGCCACCACCTGGTCCAGCAGCGGCGGGTGGGCGGGCGTGCCGATGAAGGGCTCGAACACGCCCTGGTTGACGTTGGCCGCGCCGATGAGCAGCACGGGGAAGTTCACCGGCGCCTTGTGCAGCGTCTTTAGCCGCGCGCGGTGCAGGCCGCCCTCGGCCTCGGCCAGCGGCTGCAGGAAGGCGAGGTCGCCGGCGGCCTCCTCGATCTGCGCGCGCATGTGGGCCTGGATGGCGCGCGTGGCGGCGCTGGGCGTGGAGGCGGAGGCCAGCGCGGGCATGGCGCTCTCCATGCTGGCCATGCCGACCACGGCGAGGTTGGTGAGCAGGTCGTAGGGGAAGCGGCCGAAGAGCTGCGCGGCGTTGTTCTTCCAGAAGCGCTCCACCGCCAGCGGCTCGTCCTCGGCGAAGCGCTGGCCCTGGCGGATGCGCAGCAGGTCCAGCCAGGCGAGGTAGGCGCTGACGGCGCCGCCGGAGGTGCCGCTCAGGCCCACGACCTCGTGGCCGTCGAGCACCAGGCGCTGTTGCGCATCGGCGTGCACCCGGCGCAGCAGCGCGGCCAGCACACCGCCGGTGAACGCGCAGTGCGAGCCCCCGCCCTGGCAGGCGATGGCAATTTTTTTCATGGAGGCCCCCTTCGACGACATCCCGGACCGCGGACCGGCAGCGGGCCCGCACCGGGTGTCCCGCCCGGCGGGCCGGATTTTCGGCCGGCGCGCCGGCCCGGCAGGCCCGGCGCGCCCAAGGCGTGCCCGGGAAGGCTCGCGGGGCGTGAAATCTGCACTCGCGCCGGGCCGTGCGAGGCCCGGCGCGAGTGCCGGCGCCGTCTCAGTTCATTCGCCATCAAAACTGAAATTTCCGTTCGCCCTGAGCCTGTCGAAGGCCCTGCAGGCCGGCTGCGCCGGGGCTTCGACAAGCTCAGCCCGAACGGGATGCCTTTTAGTGATCAGTCCTTCTGGTAGTTGGGCGAGCGCGGCCCGTACAGCACGCCGTTGGGCCGCGGGGCGCCCAGCAGGCGCTGGCTGGCCAGGCCGGCGTAGTTGTAGCTGGCGTCGGTGGCGGTGCCGACGATCTGGTTCACCACCGCCTTGACCAGCAGGCCCACCAGGCCCCCCTGGCTGGAGCTGTCGTTCTCCGCGGAAGAGGCCACGGCCTTGCCTTCCCACAGCAACTGGCCCGAGCGCAGGTCCACGATGCGTGCATCGGCCGCGACCATGGTGACGCTGCTGATGACGTTGTAGGTGGTGCCGTAGCGCGTGACGCGCAGGTACACGGCCGCATCGGCGCCAAAGATCTCGCGCAGCTTCTCGGGCGCGACGCCGTGGATCTCGTCGGGGACGGTGAGGCCGTTCTGCTTGAAGGTCTCGTCCACCAGCGTGACAGGCAGCACGTAGTAGCCGGCCTCGGCCAGCGGCAGCGTGACCTGGGACATCACCGCCGGCGAGGCCTTGATGTCGTTGGCCGTGCTCACCGGCGGCAGCACCAGCAGCGACGCCGGGCGGCTTTGCTTGAAGGCGGCGTAGTCGTAAGGCTTTTGCGTGGCGCAGGCGCCCAGCAGGGCGACCACGGCGCCCAGGCCCAGCCACCGGGCACCGCGCGACGCGCGCGCGGCCAGGGAGGAAGAAGTCATGCGGATTCCCGGATGCGAGAAAAGAGAGAGGCTCGGGGCGCGGCGCTCAGGACTTGCGCGCGGTGAAGCCCTTGAGCAGGAAGTCCATGTAGTGCGCCGATTCGGGGAAGGCCGTCTTCTCCGCTTCCAGCGCCTGGCGGGCCTCGTCGGGACGGTCGAGCTGCAGGTACAGCAGGCCCAGGTGCGCGCGGAAGCCCGGCGGCAGCGCCGCGCCGCCGGCGCGGGCCTTCTCGGCCTGGGCCTCCAGCAGGCGCAGCTGGTCCGACGCCGTGGCGCCCTCGCCCTTGAGGTGCTCGTACACCTGGCGCTGGTAGCCGTCCCACTGGTAGAGCGGTGCCGGGCGGTGGGCGCAGCCGGCCATCAGCCCGGCCAGGGCCAGCGCGGCGGCCAGCCCAGTCGTGCGCAGGCGGCTCATCGCTGCGCCCCCTGCGGGCCCCAGGCGCCGTTCTGCAGGCCGGCGACGAGGTCGTCCACGGCCTGGCGGATGGCCAGGTCCAGCACCTTGCCGTTGAGCGTGGCGTCGTAGCCGGCGGTGCCGCCGAAGCCGACCACCTCGCGGTTGCTGAGCTCGTACTCGCCGGCGCCGCGCGCGGAGTACACGACCTCGGAGGTCAGGCTGTTGACCACGTTGAGCGTGACCTTGGCGTAGGCCAGCTGCGACTTGCCGCGGCCCAGCAGGCCGAAGAGCTGCTGGTCGCCGGTTTCCTTGCGGCCGAACTCGGAGATGTCGCCGGTGACGACGAAATCCGCGCCGCGGATGTTCTGAGCCTGGGACTTGAACTGCGCCTCCTGCTTCAGCTCGGAGAGGTTGTCGCGGTCGAGCACGTTGAAGCGTTGCGACTGCTGCAGGTGGGCGATGAGCGTGGTCTTGGCCTGGCTGCCGAGGCGGTCCACGCCGTCGCTGAAGATGCCGCGCATGAAGTTGGAGCGGTTGTCGAACTTGCCCACCGACATGGGCAGCCGCGCGCCGCGGTAGGTGGAGGCGGTGGCGGCGGACTCGACCTTGGCCACGGCCACCGAGCGCGAGGACTCGGTGGCGCAGCCACCCACCAGGAATGCCAGCGCCGCCGTGGCCAGCGCGATGCGAACGGATGCCATGAGAACTTCTCCCAACGAACTTGAGTGGTTTCAGAACGGCACGCGCGGCCTGCGGCCCGCGCGCATGTAACTGAATATTTTCGAGGGAGAACCTTTCGCTGCCGCTGACGTGGTGCCGGCCCGGCTGACCGGGCTCAAAGCATGGCGAGGAATTCAGGCACCCATGTCCAGCCTCAAGCCGGGCAGTGCGATGCCGTCGAGCGCCGTGTGCCAGCGCTCGCCCGGCTGCAGCGGCGGCGCGATGGTGACGGTGCCAGTGGTGACGATCTCGCCGGCCTCCAGCGGCGGCACCAGGGGTCGCTGGTCCAGCAGCCGCAGCAGGTGTGCCAGCGCCTCCAGCGGGCTGCCCAGCACGTGGCTGCCGCGGCCCAAGGCGGCGGGCTCGCCATTGCGAAAGAGCTCCAGCCGGAAGTCGCGCAGCGCCGCGATCGGGTCGGGGCCGAGCGCGGACACGGGCACCGGCTCGCCGATGAGCAGCGCGCCGTGCAGCACCTGGTCCACGACGGCGTCGGGCGCCTGGAACCGCCAGCCCGGGAAGTGCGACTGCACGATCTCGAAGCCGTGCGCGACCCACTCGACGCACTCCAGCAGCGCCTGCAGATCGCTCCGCGCCTCGCCCGGCGGGGTGTGGCGCAGGCGGAAGACGATCTCCGGCTCGATGCGGGCCTCGGCGAAGCGGCCCAGCCCGCACACACCCGCCTGGGAGGCAAGCTGGGTGACGCTGCCGTCGTAGAGCCAAGCCCACACTGGCGCGCGCACGCCGTAGAGGGTCCACATGTCCGGGTTGGTGAAGCCGAGCTTGCGGCCCACGGGGCACTCACCCCGCGCCAGGCGTGCCGCGTGCACCAGGGCGGCGACGGCATAGGCGTCGTCCAGGTCGAAGCCGGGGGCGCGGGCGCTGAAGGGCTCCACCTGGCGCGCCTCGGCCTGGGCGGCCTGGATCTCGTCGGCGATGTCCTGGAGCTGGAGAGAGCTGAGCATGGCGGCGCCTTTCGTGTCGGGCCTGGAGGGCGGGCCGCCGATTTGACCCGCACCGCCATCCGCCGCGCACGCACTCGCAGCGTGGCGGGGAAGACACAAGGGCCGTGAAATCCGCACCTTTAGCGGCCGATGGGTGCGGCAAGGGGGTTACCGAGCGGGATGTCTTTGGTTAGGGTTAACCCTAGATGCCGGGATACGCTGCCGGAGCGCGCAACGGGCGTTGCGTGCCGCAGAGAGGGATCCCGCTCTCAAAAGGAGTATTGCGACATGAGCGCCATCGTGACCCTGCCTACCGTCCGGACCCTGGGCACCGCTGTCGTCATGGGCCTGGGAACCGTCCTGAAGGAGGCCTGGAATCTCGTGCAGGCCCTGGACCACACCCATGTCCGCACCGAAATGCTGGAGATGGCCGGCCAGCTTCAGCACACCGACCCGGCCAATGCCCGGCGGCTGCGGCGGGCGGCGTACGAGAGCTGGATGAATTGAGGGCGAAGGGCGCCAGAGGCGCCCGCAGCGAGTGGCCGTGGAAGACGCGATTTCGGGTTTCGTACGGCCCATGCTGGTGTGGCGAGGAATTGCGTCAGCTTCCGGGAAGCCCAGAGCCCCTCACCCAAAACTCGCCCGATACGTCGTCGGGTCCAGCGCGCAATGGGTTTCGATCGGCCCGGCCAGTTCGAACAGCCGCGGCGCCTGCCTGAAATCGAATAGGCGGTACAGCCTGAATTCCTCCGGCCGGCTGCGGGCGAATCTCACTTCATTGGCCGAGACGAAGAACGGCGTGCGCTCGCCGAAGCTCGTGGTCTTGACCTCGATGAAACGCTCCGAGCCATCGGTTTCGAAGGAACGGATGTCGTAGCCCAGGCCGTCGCCCTGGGTCTGCGAGACGTGCTCGACCTTCTCGGCCAGTTGCCCGGCGCCCAGCTCGATGAGCCGCCAGCGCTCGAAACGCAGGGCGAATTCCTCGCCGGCCAGGCCCAGGGAGCGGTTTTGGGATTCGCGCTCCAGGTAATCGCGCTTGATCGGCGGGCGGGCAGCGTAAGCGGCTTCCTCGTCCCTTGCGACCATCCGTGCCGGAGGCGCGGGCGCCTTGACTTTCCTGAAATCCTCGAACTCCGCCGGCACCACCGGCATTTCCACGGCCGAGAGCGCGGCCTTGTCCAGTTCCTTGTACCGACTGGCCTGCTCGGCCACGACCTCGGTCAGCAGGCGGCGCTGGAAATTGACGCGGGGCTTGTAGCCGCACAGATAAGGAAATCCCAGCTCGACCAGCACCGCGCTGATGTTGGCGTGCTTGAACTCGATGGAGCCGTTGGAGCGGCCAGGAAGATGCTCCAGCAGGCGCTTGCGGTGCGCGCTCTTGTTGTAGCGCTGGCCGGTCAGTTCGCGCGTGAGCATGTCCAGGTAGTCGGCGACGATCAGCTCGACTTCACGGCGGGTCCAGTCTTCGCCGGCGTTGGCGCTGGATTTGTGGATCACCTGGAATCCCAAGGACTGCAGCAGCGGCACGACCGTGGCATCGCCGCCGGAAAACTCTCCCGGCTTCAGGGCGCCTTGCTCGGGGAACTGATAGCCGAAAGCCACCCCGACGATGGCCTTGGAGTCGGCTTCGATGCCGGTGCGGGGGTCGATGACGAAATAGTCGCGGGCGGGTTTGAAGCCGTATTTCTGCAGAAAATCTGCGCGACCAAGACCCACAAACTCATCCAAGGCATCCTGAATGGCAGCTGGGCGACTGAGGCGGGAGAGACAGCGACTCACAAATCAAATGGCAGGGAATACACAAAGAAACGGCTCCTTTCGGAGCCGTTTCTTCACACATCAAGCGTCGATATTCGCCGCCCTCAATGCATTGGTTTCGATGAAATCGCGCCGCGGCTCCACCTCGTCCCCCATCAGCATCGTGAACACCCGGTCGGCTTCAATGGCGTCCTCGATCTGCACGCGCAGCAGGCGGCGCACGGTCGGGTCCATGGTGGTTTCCCAGAGCTGCGCGGGGTTCATCTCGCCCAGCCCCTTGTAGCGCTGGCGGCCGACGCTGTTCTCGGCCTGGCCCATCAGCCACGCCATCGCGGCGCGGAAGTCCGCCACCTTCTGCTCCTTGGCACGATCGCCCTCCCCGCGCCGGGCCACCGCGTCCGGGCCCAGCAGGCCCTTGAAGGTGATGCCGGCCTTGCTCAGCGCCTCGTAGTCGGCCCCGTGCACGAAGTCCTGCGTGATCACGCTGCTCTTCAGGTTGCCGTGGTGCCGGCGGCTGATGCGCAGCTGGTGCTTGTCGGTGCGTTCGTCGAACTCGGCGGCCACCTCGGCGTCGTGCAGCGCGGCCTTGAGCGCCACGGCGCTGGCTTCGGCGGCGGCGGCGCTGTCCAGGTCCAGCGTCAGGCCATCGGCGATGGCGCGCAGCGCCTCCACGTCCATCCAGTTCTGCAGGCGCTCAATGACGTTGTTGGCCTGCACGTAGGCACGCGCCTTCTCCTCCAGGTCGGCCCCGGTGATGGCGGCACGGCCGTCGCCCGGGTCGATCGAGGCGCCGTCCAGCGCCACGCGCATCAGGTACACGTCCAGCTCGGCCGCGTCCTTGAGGTACTGCTCCTGCTTGCCGTGCTTGACCTTGTACAGCGGCGGCTGCGCGATGTAGATGTGGCCGCGCTCGACCAGGTCGGGCATCTGCCGGTAGAAGAAGGTCAGCAGCAGCGTGCGGATGTGGGCGCCGTCCACGTCCGCGTCGGTCATGATGATGATGCGGTGGTAGCGCAGCTTGTCGGGGTTGAAGTCGTCCCCGCCCATGCCCTTGCCGATGCCCGTGCCCAGCGCCGTGATCAACGTCAGGATCTCGTTGGAGCTCAGCAGCTTCTCGTAGCGCGCCTTCTCCACGTTCAGGATCTTGCCGCGCAGCGGCAGGATCGCCTGGAACTTGCGGTCCCGGCCCTGCTTGGCCGAGCCGCCGGCGCTGTCGCCCGCCACGATGTAGATCTCGCACAGCGCCGGGTCCTTCTCCTGGCAGTCGGCCAGCTTGCCGGGCAGGCCCAGGCCGTCGAGGACGCCCTTGCGGCGCGTCATCTCGCGCGCCTTGCGCGCGGCCTCGCGGGCGCGCGCGGCCTCGACGATCTTGCCGCACACGATCTTGGCGTCGGTGGGGTTCTCCAGCAGCCACTCGTTGAGCTTGGAGGCAACGATGTCCTCCACCGGGCCGCGCACCTCGGAGCTCACCAGCTTGTCCTTGGGCTGGCTGGAGAACTTGGGCTCCGGCACCTTGACGCTGATGACGCAGGCCAGGCCCTCGCGCATGTCGTCACCGCTGATCTCGACCTTGGCCTTCTTGGCCAGCTCGTTGTCCTCGATGTACTTGTTCATCACCCGCGTCATCGCCGCGCGCAGGCCCGTGAGGTGCGTGCCGCCGTCGCGCTGCGGGATGTTGTTGGTGAAACAGAGGACTTGCTCGCTGTAGCCCTCGTTCCACTGCATCGCCACCTCGACGGCGATGTTGGTGGCGTTGTCGCTCATCTTCTCGCCGGTGGCGTGGAAGACGTTGGGGTGCAGCGTGCGCTTGCCGGTGTTGATGAACTCCACGAAGCCGCGCACGCCGCCGGCGTAGGCGAAGTCGTCTTCCTTGGCGTTGCGCTCGTCGACGAGCTTGATCTTGACGCCGTTGTTCAGGAAGGACAGCTCGCGCAGCCGCTTGGCGAGCACGTCGTAGTGGAAGTCGACGTTGGTGAAGATCGTGTCGTCGGGCAGGAAGTGCACCTCGGTGCCGCGCTTCTCCGTCTCGCCGATGATCTTCATCGGGCGGATCTCGGCGCCGTCGCGCAGCTCGATCACCCCGTCCTGCGGCACGCCCTTCTTGAACTCCAGGAAGTGCACCTTGCCGTCGCGGCGCACCGTCAGGCGCAGCGACTTGGACAGCGCGTTGACGCACGACACGCCCACGCCGTGCAGGCCGCCCGAGACCTTGTAGCTGTTCTGGTTGAACTTGCCGCCGGCGTGCAGCTCGGTCAGCGCGATCTCCGCGGCCGAGCGCTTGGGCTCGTGCTTGTCGTCCATCTTCACGCCGGTGGGAATGCCACGGCCGTTGTCGATGACGCTGATGGAGTTGTCCGAGTGGATGGTGACGATGATGTCGTCGCAGTACCCGGCCAGCGCCTCGTCGATGGAGTTGTCCACCACTTCGAACACCAGATGGTGCAGGCCGGTGCCGTCGGAGGTGTCGCCGATGTACATGCCGGGGCGCTTGCGCACCGCCTCCAGGCCTTCAAGGATCTGGATGCTGCCTTCGCCGTAGCCGCCGTCGCCCTGGATTTGAGGAGTGTTCTGGTCGCTCATGTGCTGTCTCGCGGGGCCCGCGGCGCGCGGCGCAGGGGCCCATAAAAATGCCGAAGCGGGCTCGCGGCCCGCTGGGTGTGTGTCGTCAGATGCGCATCGGCATCACGACGTACTTGAAGTCGTCTCGCTCCGGGAGCGTGATCAGCGCGCTGGCGTTGGCGTCCTGCAGCTCGACCTTGACCATGTCCTGGTCCATGTTGGCCAGCGCGTCCATCAGGTACGTGACGTTGAAGCCGATCTCGATGGCGTCGCCGTTGTAGTCGATCTCCAGCTCTTCCTTCGCCTCTTCCTGCTCCGCGTTGCTGGAGGCGATGCGCAGCAGCCCGGGCTCGATGTTGACGCGCACGCCCTTGAACTTGTCGCTGGTCATGATCGCGGCGCGCTGCAGGCTCGCCAGCAGCGGCGCCCGGCCCAGCGTGACGCTGTTGCGGTGGTTCTTCGGAATGACGCGGTTGTAGTCGGGGAACTTGCCCTCGACCAGCTTGGTGACGAACTCCATGCCCGAGAACGCGAACTTGGCCTGGTTGCCGGCAAAGCGCATCTCGATGGCGTCCTCCTCCTTGCCGTCCTTGAGCAGCCGCATCAGCTCCAGCACGGTCTTGCGCGGGAGGATGACTTCCTGCTTCGGGATTTCCGCTTCCAGCGTGGCCTGCGCCAGCGCCAGGCGGTGGCCGTCGGTGGCCACCAGCGTGAGCTTCTTGCCCTCGGCCACGAACAGGATGCCGTTGAGGTAGTAGCGGATGTCGTGCACCGCCATGGCGAAGTGCACCTGGTCGATCAGCCCGCGCAGCACCTTCTGCGGCACCGAGAAGGCCGGGCCGTAGTCGGCGGCTTCCTGCACCAGCGGGAAGTCCTCGGCCGGCAGCGTCTGCAGCGTGAAGCGGCTCTTGCCGCCCTGCAGCGTGAGCTTGTTCTGGCTGGCCGACAGCGACACGACCTGGTCGGCGGGCAGGGTGCGCAGGATGTCGATGAGCTTGCGCGCGCCCACCGTGGTGGCGAAGGCGCCCGCGTCGCCGCCGAGTTGCGCATGGGTGCGGACCTGGATCTCCAGATCGCTGGTGGTCAGCTCGATGTCGTCGCCGTTCTTGCGCAGCAGCACGTTGGCGAGGATCGGCAGCGTGTGGCGGCGCTCGACGATGCCGGAGACCGCCTGCAGCGCCCCCAGCAGTTGTTCCTGGGGTGCCTTCAGAACAATCATGTCGTCCTCTTTGCTTTGATTTGGGAAATCTGTCTATTTTCGCCCGGCGCGGAGGCCTTTCACTTGCTGGCAAGCAGCGATCCGCAGGGCAGGGAAGGGCGCCGGGCCGCGAGCGTCAAGCCGGGAGAGGCCCCGGCGCGCTGGTGCCATCGCAGCCTCCAGGAGCGCCAAAGGCCCGGACGTTAGTTGTCCAGGCCTTCGCAAATGGGGACAAAACGGCCGTTCTCAACCTGTGCTGCTTCAGCCCTTGAGCGTCTGCTCCAGCACGTGCAGCTGCTGGTTGAGCTCGGTGTTCTTCTGGCGCTCGCCGCCGATCTTGCGCACCGCGTGCAGCACGGTGGTGTGGTCGCGGCCGCCGAAGAGCTCGCCGATCTCCGGGAGGCTCTTCTGCGTCATTTCCTTGGCCAGGTACATGGCGATCTGGCGCGGGCGCGCGATGCTGGCCGGGCGCTTCTTGGAGTACATGTCGGCGACCTTGATCTTGTAGAAGTCGGCCACCGTCTTCTGGATGTTCTCCACGCCGATCTGGCGGTTCTGGATGGAGAGCAGGTCCTTGAGCGCCTCGCGCGCGAGGTTGATGTTGATTTCCTTCTGGCTGAAGCGCGAGTAGGCCAGTACCTTGCGCAGCGCGCCTTCCAGTTCCCGGACGTTGGCGCGCACGTTCTTGGCGATGAAGAAGGCCACGTCCTCGGGCATGGCGGTGCCCTCGGCGTCGGACTTCTTCATCAGGATCGCCACGCGCATCTCCAGCTCCGGCGGCTCGATGGCCACCGTCAGGCCGGCGTCGAAGCGGCTGGTGAGGCGCTCGTCGATGTCCACCAGCCCTTTCGGGTAGGTGTCGCTGGTCATGATGATGTGCGCGCGCTTGGCCAGCAGCGCCTCGAAGGCGTTGAAGAACTCCTCCTGCGTGCGCTCCTTGCCGGCGAAGAACTGCACGTCGTCGATGAGCAGCAGGTCCAGCGAGTGGTACTTGGCCTTGAGCTCGTCGAAGGTCTTGCGCTGGTAGTTTTTCACCACGTCCGTGATGAATTGCTCAGCGTGCAGGTACAGGATGCGCGCCTCGGGGTTGTCCTTGAGCAGCGCGTTGCCCACGGCGTGGATCAGGTGCGTCTTGCCCAGGCCCACGCCGCCGTAGATGAACAGCGGGTTGTACATGTGCCCCGGCGCGCCCGCGACGTGCAGCGCGGCGGTGCGCGCCATCTGGTTGGCGCGGCCGGGCACGAGGGTGTCGAAGGTCAGGGCCGGGTTGAGCCGGTTCAGCGACTGCGCCGGCGCGGGCGCCGGGCGCGCCGGCGGCGTCGCGGGGGCGGCCGGGGCGTGCGGCGTGCCGTTGAACAGGTCGCCGGTGGGGGCGGTGCTGCTGCGCGGGACGGGGCGTTCGATGGGGGCGGCGGGACGGGCCGCCAGCGTCAGCTCCAGGCGCACCGTCTTGCCGGCCACGTCGGAGAGCACCTGCTCGATGCGCGCTGCGTACTGCGAGCGGATCCAGTCGAGCTTGAAGCGGTTGGGCACCTTCAGGCTCACCACCGCGGCATCCCCCTCGTCGGCCACGTCGGCGGGCGGCAAGGGGCGGATCCAGGTGTTGAACTGCTGTTCGGGCAACTCGGCTGCCAGGCGTGCGCAGCCTTGTTGCCAGAGGTCGTTGCTCATTGTGGAAAAATCTTTCATGAGCGGCGGGATTGTACGTTCCCGCCGCGGGGCAAGGCGGTGGTTATCCACAGATTGGAGCCCGCCGTCAACAGGCTTGTTGCACGGCTTCGTTGACCACACGCGGCGCTTCTGCTGTAATCGCGGGTTTCCCGGATGCGCGAGTTTCGGGTGCGTTTTTGCGCCTACCCGAGCAGATCGATCCTTGCGCCGGGCCCCGCGCTGCAGAACTAACTCCTGTTCCTGCTCACGCCGCCAGCAGGCGGCGTACAGCGTGTGGGCGCGTGCGGCAGGGCAGGCGATCGCCTCGTGCGCCGTCGCGACGCGGCCGTCCGGCGCAGGTGTTCCAAGCGCCTGGCCGGACCCGGGCAGCGACCCCCACCGGGCCCCTTCCCGAGAGAACTGCCGAGGATTTCCGTCATGAAACGCACCTATCAAGCTTCCAAGACCCGCCGCGCCCGTACCCATGGCTTCCTGGTACGCATGAAGACCCGCGGCGGCCGTGCCGTGATCGCCGCCCGCCGCGCCAAGGGCCGCAAGCGCCTGGCCGTCTGAACGCAGACACCCGCACGGTGATCGGCCGCCTCACGAGCGCGGCCGACTTCCAGCGCGTGCTGCAGACCCGGCAGCTGTCGCGCAGTCCGCTCTTCGCGGCCCATCATCTGCGCCAGCGCCCCGGCCCTGCGGCGCAGTTGTCAACAGCCCCGGGCTCCGAGCCTGCGGCGCCTGTGGATGACCTGGTCTCCGGCTGGTGGCTGGGGCTGGTGGTGCCCAAGCGCCACGCCCGCCGTGCCGTCACGCGCAGCCTGATCAAGCGCCAGATGCGAGAAGCCCTGCGGCGCCATCAACAGCACCTGCCTCCTGGGCAGTGGGTGCTGCGCCTGCGCGCGCCCATCGATACCCGGCAGTTTCCTTCCGCGGCCTCCGACGCGCTGCGCGCCGTCGTGCGCGCGGAGCTGGAGAAGCTGCTCGGCCGCATCACGCCCTGAGCGCGAGCCGCCGCGCCCGCTGACGCCTTCTCCGCCATGGCCGCGCCGCTTCCATCCCCGTCCGGTGCCCCCGCCCCGCACGGCTGGCGTGCCCTGCCGCAGCGGCTGCTCATCGGCGCGGTGCGCGGCTACCGGCTGCTGCTGAGCCCCTGGCTCGGCAGCGCCTGCCGCTTCGAACCCACCTGCTCGGCCTACGCATTGGAGGCGCTGCAGCGCCACGGCGCCGCGGCCGGCGCGTACATGACCACTGCCCGGCTGCTGCGCTGCCATCCCTGGTGCGCCGGCGGCCACGACCCCGTGCCGGCGCAGCCGCCTGGCCTGTTCACCCGGCTGCTGCGCACACCGGCGACGGCGGATAAGCCGTCGTCCGCTGATTCCCTTCCGACCCGGAACTCTCCATGACCGATATACGCCGCACCTTGCTGTGGGTGCTGTTCACGATGTCGCTCGTCCTCCTGTGGGACGCGTGGAACAAGCACAACGGCCAGCCCTCGTTCTTCGGCCCGCGTCCGACGGCCACGGCGCCGGCGGCGGCCGGCAG
>JAEYPG010000082.1 GCA_023410975.1 Pseudomonadota bacterium | reverse complement strand
TGGTGGCTGCGCGTCACGCCGACGAAGGCCACGCCGAGCCTGTGTGCACGCTGGATGGCCTCGCGCACCGCCAGCTCGCAGGCCGGGAAGGCCAGGCCGTCCTGAGCGTCCACGAGCGCGGCGCCACCGCGCGCCCTGAGCAGGCGCGGCATGGCGCGGCCGTCCACCCTTCCATGGCGCAGGTGCGTCGCGTACTGCGGCACGCGCGCCAGGCCGTGCGAGCCCAGTCCTTGCGCCTCGGCCAGCACCAGCGCGCGTGCGGTGTAGGCCGCCATGTCGGCGCTGGCGCCGGCGCGCTCCAGCGCCGCGGTGGCGAGGCCCAGGGCCTCGTCCAGGCTCAGCCTTGCCATGGCCGAACCTCGCTACGGTGAAGCAGGGCCCGCGCCGGGCCGAGATCAGTGGTCCAGCCCAAGCAGTCGCCTCGCATTGCCCGCAAAGAATTTCTCCAGCACGCCGTCCTTGAAGCCCAGGCGCTGCGCATCCTCGATGCTCTGGCGAATGGGGCGGAAGGTGTAGGAGGAACCGAACAGCACCTGGTCGGCCAGGAAGCCGTTGGCGGCCTGCACGACGATCTCGCTGCCCGGCAGGAACAGGTACATGTCGGGCACCAGGAACACGTTCTCGTGCCTGAAGGCCACGCCCACGAGCTGCTGCGTGTTGGGCCAGTAGCCGTGGTAGGCCACGATGCGCAGCTTCGGGAAGGCCGCGGCCACGCGCGCCAGCGGGGCGGGGTCGTTGTAGCGCTGGTCCGGCGTGGTCGGTCCCGACATGAGGAACACCGGCACGCCCAGCGCCGAAAGCTGCTCGTAGATCGGAAAGTACACCGGGTCGTCCGGATGCCGCGCCGGCGTGCCGAAGCCCGGCTCCAGGTTGATGCCGGCCAGGCCGAGCTGCTGGATCGCACGGTCGATCTCGCCCGGCGTGGCGGCACCCAGCAGGTCCGGGTCCACCGAGCCGATGCCCACCAGCCGCGTGTCCGAGCTCACGATCGCGTGGATCTGGTCATTGGGCAGGTGCTGGCCGGGCGTGTGGCGCCCCACCACCACGGCCTTGCTCAGCCCCGCGTCCGTGATCTCGGCGAGAAAGCCCTCGTGCGTGCGCGAGCGCGCGTAGTGCTCCAGGTTGCCGCGCGTGCCCACGCGCTGGTTGAGCCAGCGTGCCACGTCGTTGGCCGGGGTGTCGGGCGTGGCGCCGAAGAAGTCGTGCAGGTACGCCGGCCTGCAGCGCATGTCGATGACTTGCAGGCTCATGTCAGGCCGCCTTCTTCCGGGCCGCGTCGCCGGCGCGCACGTCGAAGGCGCCGCCGGTGAGCGCCTGGTCGCGCAGCGTCACGGGCTTCTTGCCCGGCAGCAGCGGGAACACCAGCTCTGCGAAGCGGATGGCTTCCTCCAGGTGCGGGTAGCCCGAGAGCACGAAGCTGTCCACGCCCAGGTCCGCATACTCCTTGAGCCGGGCGGCGACGGTTTCGGGGTCACCTACCAGCGCCGTGCCGGCGCCGCCGCGCACCAGGCCCACCCCGGCCCAGAGGTTGGGGCTGATCTCCAGCTTGTCACGCCGCCCGCCGTGCAGCGAGGTGATGCGCTGCTGGCCCACCGAGTCCATCCTGGCGAAGTTGGCCTGCGCGGCGCGGATGTCCTCGTCCGTGAGCTTGCTGATCAGGCTGTCGGCCGCGGCCCAGGCCTCGGCATTGGTCTCGCGCACGATGATCTGCAGCCGCACGCCGAAGCGCACGCTGCGGCCATGCTTCGCGGCGCGGGCGCGCACGTCGGCGATCTTCTCCGCCACGGCCGCGGGCGGCTCGCCCCAGGTGAGGTAGGCGTCCACGTGCTTGGCCGCCAGCTCGTGCGCCGCGGGCGATGACCCGCCGAAGTACAGCGGCGGGTAGGGCCTGCTCTCGGGCTCGAAGTAGTTCTTCGCGCCTTCGATCCTGAAGTGCTTGCCTTCGAAGTCCACCTTCTCGCCCTGCAGCAGGCGCTTCCAGACCGTGAGGAACTCGTCGGCCACCTCGTAGCGCTCATCGTGCTGGAGGTGCACACCCTCGGCCGCCAGCTCGGCGGCGTCGCCGCCGGGCACCACGTTGAGCAGCAGGCGGCCGTGCAGCGCCTGGTCCAGCGACGCGGCCTGGCGCGCGCTGGCAGTGGGGCCGCTGATGGAGGTGCGCAGCGCCACCAGCAGCTTGATGCGCTGCGTCACCGGCACGAGGCTGGAGGCGACCACCCACGGGTCCAGGCAGGACGCGCCGGTGGGAATGAGCAGCCCGTCATAGCCCAGCTGTTCGGCCGTGACGGCGATCTGCCGCATGTATTCGTTGCTCGCGGGACGGCCGAAGTCGGACTTGCCCAGGTAGCGCGTGTCGCCCGAGGTGGGCAGGAACCAGAAGATGTCGAGGCTCATGGCGTTGTTCTCTGCGTTATGGATAGGCACTGGAAACTCCCGTTCGGGCTGAGCCCTTCGACAGGCTCAGGGCAAACGGAGCAAAGAAGGTCGGGTCAGGAATAGGGCGTGGGCTCGGGATAGCGGCCCAGCAGCGCGTGGCGGCCGAGGTCGCGCAGCTTGTAGTCCAGCGGGTCGTGCAGCGTGTGCACGCGGGCGTTGCGCCAGAAACGGTCCAGCCCCAGGCGCGAGGCGGTTGCGCCTGCGCCGGTGAGCTCGAAGACCTGGGTGCTGACCTCGATGGCGGCGCGGTGCGCCACGGCCTTGGCCTGCGCCACGGCAACGGCCACCTCGCCGCGGTCCGAGGCCGTGACGCTCTCGCCCAGCGCCAGCGCCTGGTCGAGCTTCTGGGCCGCCAGGTCGGCCAGCACCTCGGCCGGCCGCACCAGTACCGACAGCTCGCCGTAGCGGTGCTGCACGTAGGGGTCGTCCACGGCGCGGGCCACGCCCGAGGCGAAGAAGGGGCGCGAGGATTCGCGCGTGTAGCGCAGGCCCTGCGCCAGCGCGCCCTGGGCGATGCCGGCGTAGAGGTTCACCAGCACCAGCTGCGCGATCTGCGGGCGCAGCGTGGCACGCGGGCGCGGCACGGTGCCCGGGCGCACCAGCACCTGATGTGCTTGCACGCGCACCTGGTTGAAGGTGACGGTGCCGCTGTCGGTCTGCTTCTGGCCGAAGGCGTCCCAGTCGCCCTGGATGCTGATGCCAGGGTGGCGGCTGGGCAGCGCGGCAATGAGCAGGCTCTGCGACGCTTCGTGCCAGGCGGAGAAGGTGAGGCGGTCCGAGCCCACCGAGCCGGAGCAGTAGCTCTTGGGGCCGTGCACGACGAAGCCGTCGCCGTCATCGTGCGCGAGGGTGCGCTTGTCGTTGGGGTTGAGCGCGTTGCCCCAGAACAGGCGCTCGTTCACCGTGGGCCGCAGGAAGAACTCGTGCTGCTCCGGCGAGCCGTACAGCAGCACGGTGGCGACCTGCAGGTGGTGGAATGCGTACACGTGCGCCAGCGCGCTGTCCACCTGCGCCAGGCGCCGCAGGCCCTGGAAGAAGAGCTGCCACGAGTGGCCCCAGCCGCCGAAGGCGCGCGGGGTGGTCAGGTCGAGCAGGCCGCTGCCACGGATGAGCTCGCGCTCCTCATGGGCGTGGCCGCCGCGCTGGTCGCGTGCGACGGCGCTTTCCTCCAGCGCCCGGGCCAGCGCTTCGGTTGCGAGCTCGACTTCCGCCGGCTCGGCCAGGCCGGCTGCCGCCGGGCCTGTAGGGGTGCGGTGCAAGGGCATGTTCCTCTGGTTCCATTCGACTGAATCCAGTCTAGGAGGGGCCCCTTGGCCGCGACAACGACGCATTCCGAGCGTGCTTATGCAGGGAAGGTGGATGGTGCCGCCTTCCCGGGAGCGAGGAAGCGGGGAGGCCGCCCTTGCTTCGTTCTACGTTGGTTCAGCGGCCCAACCAGCCAGGCGCCCACCCATTCCAAGCTCCAACTCCAGCTTCAAGTCGTCGGTGACCTTTCACTTCGGGCTCGAACGAGGAGTCATTCCAACTTCAAGTCGTCAGTGAAAGTTCACCGTTCGCCCTGAGCCCTTCGACAAGCTCAGGACAGGCTTGTCGAAGGGCCTGTTGGCCGGTTGTGCCAGGGGCTTCGACAAGCTCAGCCCGAA
>JAEYPG010000062.1 GCA_023410975.1 Pseudomonadota bacterium | reverse complement strand
GCGTTCCACCGTCGAACGCCAGGGCGGGCGCCTGAGCATCGAAGCGCCCAGCGCCTCGCACGGCCTGCGCTACGTGGTGGAGCTGCCGTTGCGCCCGGTATCTATCCCCGAGCCGGAAATGCAGGTGCAGCCGCCCGGCCTGGCGGGCAACGACCCGGTCGAGGACGACACGCTGCCGCGCCTGGACGGGCTGCGCGTGCTGTGCGTGGAGCCGCGCCCGGAGGCGCGCACGGCGCTGCAGCAGTTGCTCGAAGGCGCGGGCGCCGAGGTGCTGCTGTTCGAGAGCGCCGGTGCCACGCTGCAGTGGCTGGAGCGCCAGCCGGTTTCGATGTGGCCGCAGCGGCTGCTCAGCGAGGTGGCGCTGGGCGAGGAGGACGGGCTGCAGTTCATCCGCGCGCTGCGCCTGCTGGAGTCGCGCCGCAGCGTGCCCGTGCCGCAGCGGCTGCCGGCGATGGCGCTTTCCGGCTTCACCGCCCCGGAAGCGCAGCAGCAGGTGCTGGCGGCCGGCTTCAACGCGCACTTGGCCAAGCCCGCCAACCCGCGGCGGCTGCTCACCGAGCTGGCCGGGCTGCGCGGCCCCGTGCCGGGTGGCACGCGGGCTGCTGCAGAAGGGGCCGGACCGCCTTCACCCCCGATCGAGGTATGAGGGCCGGCGTGGGCGCGCCGGTTGCCACGTCGCCGGTATGGACAAACAACCCTCCAGGCGCGGAAGCCATTTTGCCGACCGCCATGCCGCCGAGCAGGCACTGGCCTTGACGCTGCCCATGATCGAGGCGGCCATGGCCGATCCGCAGGTCAGCGGCTGTGGCTTCTTCTACCTCGTGGTCATGGACCCGGCGCTCACGCCCGCCGACTGCCCGTTCGAAGAAGCCGTGCTGCTGGAGCATGCCGTGGGCGACCGCAGCCGCTGGGATGCGGACTACGCCGGCTTCGCCCGCGCCAAGGCGCGGCTGGCCTGGAACCAGGGCGACACCCACGCGCTGCAGTCGCTGCAGCCGCACCGGCTGCGCGAGGGCGACAGCCTGCTGTGGGGCAGCGCGGTGCTGGACGGCATCGTGGTCGCCGCCAGCGGCGCCTATCCGTGGTTCGACGAGGCCTTCGCCACCGCGCTGGCCGCCAACCTGCGCGCCATTGCCAAGCAGCGCCACGCGGCGGCGCTGGAGAAGCGCCAGCTCCATGCCGGCGGCTGAGCCGGCTCTGGCGCGGCGACCGGGGCTTGCCGCATTCGTTTCCGTTCCGTCGATGCGTCGACATTTGCATAGCCAGGAGAAGCATTCATGACATCCACCCCGGGGAACGCCCTGAAGGGCCGCAGCGTCGTCATCACCGGCGGCTCTCGCGGGCTTGGCGCCGCCATCGCGCAGGTGCTGGGCTCCGAAGGTGCCACCGTCGTGCTGGCCGACCTCGACCTGGAGCGTGCCAAGGCCAAGGCGGCCGAGCTGGCCAAGGAGGGCATCGAGGCCATTGCCGAGCCGCTGGACGTGGGCGAGGAGTCGCAGGTGCTGGAGCTGCTGCAGCGCGTGCACGACCGCTTCGGGCGGCTGGACGCGGTGGTCAACAACGCCGCCATCGACATCACTGTGCCGGTCGCCGAGCTGCACGGCTTCGACTGGGAGCGCATCGTCAGCACCAACCTCAGCGGCCCGTTCTACGTCGCCAAGCATGCCGCGGCGCTGATGGGGCGCGAGTCGCCCTGCGGCGGCGGGCACATCGTCAACATCGCCTCCACGGCTTCCAAGCGCGCCTGGCCCAACGCCGCCGCCTACCACGCCACCAAGTGGGGGCTGCTGGGCCTGTCGCACGCGCTGCACGCGGAGCTGCGGCCCAAGGGCATCAAGGTCACGGCGGTGGTGGCCGGCGGCATGCGCACGCCCTTCCTGCTCGACCGCTTCCCCGACATCGACCCCGGCGTGCTGCAGGACCCGATGCAGGTGGCCAAGGCGGTTCGTTTCTGCCTGCTGCAGGACGAGGAAACCGTGATCCCGGAGGTGACGGTCATTCCGATGCGGGAGAGCAGCTGGCCTTGAGCAGGCTTTGCAGGTGCGGAGCCGGCTCGCACCGGCACCGCACCGTTGAGCTGGGAAAGAACGCCGCCTCTCAGGCGGCGTTTTCCTTGCGCATCAGGAAGCGCGTGAAGCTGGCGCCGCGGCGCGTGACGGTCTGCGGCTCCACCACTTCGAAGCCGCGGGTCTCGAAGAAGGGCCACGCGGCGAGGCTGGCCTCGGTGCTGAGCTCCGTCACGCCGGCGGCGCTCAGCGCGTCCTCGGCGGCCTGCACCAGCCGCGTGGCCACGCCGCGGCGGGCGCAGCGCGGGGCGGTGTAGAGCGTGTCGATGTAGCCGTCGTCGCGCCAGGAGACGAAGCCGCAGGGGCCCAGGGCGTCCTCGGCCACGAGCGTGTGCTGCGCCTCGAAGCGCTGGCGCCAGCTTTCCGGGTCGGGCGGACGCGGCGCCCAGGCGTCGAGCTGCTGCGGGCCGTAGTGCGGCGCGCCCAGGGTGTGGACGGCAGCGGTGAACAGCGCCACCAGCGTCTTGAGGTCCCCGGGCGTGTAGGGGCGAATGGCGATCAAAGTCCTCCCTCCGTCAGTCGGGCCGGGTCCAGCAGTTCCTGCAGCTTTTCCCGGCCCAAGTCCGTCATCTCTTCAGCCACGTCGATGATGGGCCGGCCCTGCTTGTAGGCCGCCTTGGCGATCTCGGCGGCCTTCAGGTAGCCCACCAGCGGGTTGAGCGCCGTCACCAGCACCGGGTTGCGCGACAGCGCCGCGCGCAGGCTGGCCTCGTTGACGGTAAATCCTGCGATGGCGCGGTCGGCCAGGGCGCGGGCCGCGGCCGCCAGCAGTTGCTGGCTCTCCAGCAGGTTGCGCGCCACCAGCGGCAGCATCACGTTGAGCTCGAAGTTGCCGGACTGTCCGGCCAGGGTGATGGCGGCATCGTTGCCGATGACCTGCGCGCCGGCCATCGCCACGGCTTCCGGGATTACCGGGTTGACCTTGCCCGGCATGATCGAGCTGCCGGGCTGCAGTGCGGGCTGCTCGATTTCCGCCAGCCCGGCCAGCGGGCCGGAGTTCATCCAGCGCAGGTCGTTGGCGATCTTGATCAGGCACACCGCCGTGGCCTTGAGCTGACCGGAGAGCTGCACGGCCGTGTCCTGCGCGCCCATGAGTGAGAAACGCTCCGCCGCGGGCTGGAAGTGGATGCCGGTGCGTTTCTGCAGCAGCGCGCACAGGGTGGCGGCGAAATCGGGATGGGTGTTGACGCCCGTGCCCACGGCGGTGCCGCCCTGCGCCAGCGTGGCGACGGCCGGCTGCAGCGCGCACAGCCCGTTGATGGCCTGCTGCACCTGCGCGCGCCAGCCGCCGAGCACTTGGTCGAAGCGCACCGGCATGGCGTCCATCAGGTGCGTGCGGCCGGTCTTGACGTGCTGTCGCAGCGTGGGCGCCTTGTTCTCCAGCGCGAGCGCCAGGTGGGCCAGCGCCGGCAGCAGTTCGCGCTCCAGCTGCAGCGCCGCTGCGACATGGATGGCCGAAGGGACGGTGTCGTTGCTGCTCTGGCCGAAATTGACGTGGTCGTTGGCGCTGACCGGTTTGCCGAGGCGCTGCGCGGCCAGCGTCGCCAGCACCTCGTTGGCGTTCATGTTGGAGCTGGTGCCCGATCCGGTCTGGAACACCTCGACCGGGAAGTGCGCCGGGTGCTGCGGATCGGCCAGCAGCGCGTCGGCACTGTCGGCGATCGCTTGCGCCAGCGCCGGCTCCAGCAGGCCGAGCTGCTCGTTGGCCCGCGCCGCGGCGGCCTTGATGTGCAGGAGGGCCTCGACGAAGGCGGCCGGCATGGGGCCGCCGCCGAAGTTGAAGTTCTCGACGGCACGCTGTGTCTGCGCACCCCACAGCGCGTGCGCGGGCACGCGCACCTCACCCATGCTGTCCTTTTCCAGGCGCCAGCCCCCTTCGGGCGCCGTGCTGGCGGCCGGGGCGAATGGGGGCGCGCTGGCGCCGCTGGCGGACGATTCCGTGCTCATGGCTTCTCCCTGGGCACCGGTAAAGGGCACCCCAGGCGCTGGCGCAGCAAGCGACGTGCGCCGGGCGCTGGTGCCGAGCCCCCGAGGCGCCGAGCGCCGGGCCC
This sequence comes from Pseudomonadota bacterium, assembly GCA_023410975.1. Lineage (GTDB taxonomy): Bacteria > Pseudomonadota > Gammaproteobacteria > Burkholderiales > Burkholderiaceae_C > Azohydromonas. The sequence continues at coordinate 53 of JAEYPG010000062.1, read as the reverse complement.
GCAGGAAGCAGGGCGCGCAAAAAAGCCACGGCCGCCCGTGGGGCGGCCGTGGC
>JAEYPG010000748.1 GCA_023410975.1 Pseudomonadota bacterium | reverse complement strand
GCCCCGGACGCGGCCGTGGACAGCCGCATCGCCCCGCGCCCGCTGGGCTTCCCGCGCGACTTCGGCGCGCACCTGGGCACGCGCACCGAGTGGTGGTACGCCACCGGCGCGCTGCGAACCGGGGACGGCGAGGCGCTGGGCTTCCAGCTCACCTTCTTCCGCAGCCGCACCGGCATCGGCGCCCAGGACGGCGGCCGATTCGCCCCGCGCCAGCTGCTGTCGGCCCACGCGGCGCTGAGCGAGATCCGCGCCGGCAGGCAGCGCCACGCGCAGCGCCTGGCGCGCTGGAACGAGGCCCCGGACGCGCCCCTGGCGGCAGCCTCGGTGCGGGACACCAACGTGTCCATCGGCGACTGGTTCTTCCGCCGCGAGGGCGCGGTGCAGGCCAGCCGCTACCACGCCCGGCTCGCCGACCGCGACGCGGGCTTCGCCTACGAGCTCACGCTGGCCGCCACCCAGCCGCCGCTGCTGCAGGGCGAGGCCGGCTTCAGCCGCAAGGGCCCGGACGTCGAGCAGGCCAGCCACTACTACTCCGAGCCCCAGCTCGCCGTCAGCGGCCTGCTCTGGCGCGGCCAGCGGCGCGAGGAGGTCCAGGGCCGGGCTTGGCTGGACCACGAGTGGAGCGACACCGTTCTGCACCCGCAGGCCGCGGGCTGGGACTGGATCGGCATGAACCTGGACGACGGCAGCGCGCTGATGGCCTTCCGCATCCGCCACCGCGACGGCAGCACGCTGTGGGCCGGCGGCGCGTTCCGCCCGGCGGGCGGCGCGGCGCGGGACTTCGGGCCGCGCGAGGTGGTGTTCAAGCCCGGGCGCACCTGGCAGAGCCCGGGCTCGCAGGCGCGCTACCCGGTGGAGTGGACGCTGGACACGCCCGCGGGCCGCTTCCAGGTGGCGGCCCTGCTGGACGCGCAGGAGCTCGATGCCCGCAGCTCCACGGCAGCGATCTACTGGGAAGGCCTGTGCGAGCTGCGCGACGCGGCCGGCCGGCGCGTGGGCGGCGGCTACTTGGAAATGACGGGGTACGCCTCGCCGCTGCGCCTGGGCTGAATCGGCGCGGCGCGCACGCAGTTGCGGCCGGCCTCCTTGGCCGCGTGCAGCGCGCCGTCGGCATCGCCCAGCAGCGATTCCAGCCCCGCGTGGCCCACGCCCAGCGAGGCCACGCCCACGCTGACGGTGGTGCCCACCGTGGCGCCCTTCCACGCCACCTGCAGCTCGGCCACCGTCTCGCGGATGCGCTCGGCCACGTCCAGCGCGCCCAGCGGGTCGGTCTGCGGCAGCAGCACCGCCAACGCTTCGCCGCTGAAGCGCGCCAGCACGTCGGGGCTGCGCAGCTGGCGTCCGCTGGCGTGGACGATCGCGCGCAGCAGCGCGTCGCCGCAGTGGCGGCCGTAGCGGTCGTTGATGTTGCGGAAGCGGTCCGCATCCACCAGCAGCAGGGCGCAGTCGGCGTCGTAGCGGCGCGAGCGTGCGAACTCGCGTTCGGCCAGCTGCAGGAAGCAGTCGCGGTTGAGGGCGCCGGTGAGCTCGTCGCGCGTGGCGCGCACTTCCAGCGCCAGGTTCTGCCTTTCCAGCCGATGCAGATGCTGCAGCAGCGGCAGCGCCAGCAGCGGCGGCAGCAGCCCGCACAGGCCGGCTGCCACCAGCAGCGATTGCGTGTCAGCCATACCCATCGCCGCCTGGACCGCCATGCCCACCGCCTCGCTCAGGATCACGCTGGGCACCAGCAGCAGCAACGACAGGCGCCAGGGCCCCAGGGTCAGCAGCAGGCGGCTCAGGCGCTGCGGCCGGGCTCGCTCAGGGAAGGAAGGTGCGTGCAAGGGAAGAGTGTCCATTGGGCCTAGAAGCGCAAATCCCAAGGTCTGCATGCAGCAGGGCGGCATGACTGGCTGCGCGGCAAACGGCGCGCCGGCCCGATCAATTTACAGGCAGCGGCTCCCGGCTCCAGCCCGCGCAGACCCGGAGGGCAGCCGGGCTTTTCCCGATGCTGCCATCCGGCGCCTGGCTTAGTGCGCGCCGCCTGCGTCGGCCGCCGCGCCGCCGCGCGCCGGGCGCTTGGTGAACCAGATCAGCACGATCATCAGCAGGAACAGCACCGCCGAGGCCAGGAAGATGTCATCGGCCGCACGCGTGTAGGCCTGCTGGTCCACCAGGCGGTTGATCTGGGCCCAGGCCTGCTCGGCCGTGAAGCCGCCGTCCTGCAATCTGGCCACCGCCTCGGCCGCCGCCGAATTGCCCTGCCCCAGCGTCTCGGCGTACTGCACGTGGTGCAGCGTGGCGCGGTTGCTCCACAGCGTGGTGGCGATGGAGGTGCCCATGGCGCCGGCGGTGATGCGCACGAAGTTGCTCAGGCCGGCCGCGGCCGGGATGCGCTCCGGCGGCTGGCCGCTCAAGGCCAGCGTGGTCAGCGGGATGAAGAAGAAGGCCATCGCCGCGCCCTGCATCAGGGTCGGGATGAGGATCTGCGTGAACTCCGTCTGCGTCGTGAACTGCGAGCGCATCCACAGCACCACCGCGAAGCCGATGAAGGCGCCGGTGGCCATGCGCCGCGGGTCCCACTGGCCCACCTTCTTGCCCACCAGCGGCGTGAGCAGGATCGCCAGGAAGCCCACCGGCGCCAGCGCCCAGCCCGCCGCGGTGGCGGTGTAGCCCATGTACTGCTGCAGCCACAGCGGCATCAGCACCACGTTGCCGAAGAACACGCCGTAGGCCACCGACAGCGCCAGCACGCCGAAGGTGAAGTTGCGCCCGGCGAACAGCCGCAGGTCCACCACCGGGTGCTCGGCGGTGAGCTCCCACACGATGAACACCGCCAGCCCCACCACGGCCATCACGGCCAGCGCCAGGATCAGCCCGGACTGGAACCAGTCCTCCTCCTGACCCTTGTCGAGCATGAGCTGCAGCGCGCCCACCCACACCACCAGCAGCGCCAGCCCGGTCTTGTCGATGGGCAGCTTGCGCACGGGCGTCTCGCGTTCCTTGTAGATGCCCCAGGTGAGTGCGGCGGCGGCCAAGCCCACGGGGATGTTGATGTAGAAGATCCAGGGCCAGGAGATGTGGTCCGTGATCCAGCCGCCCAGCAGCGGTCCGGCCACGGGCGCCACGAGCGTGGTCATGCCCCACAGCGCCAGCGCGGTGCCGGCCTTCTCGCGCGGGTAGCTCGCCAGCAGCAGCGTCTGCGACAGCGGGATCATCGGCCCGGCCACCGCGCCCTGCAGCACGCGGAAGGCGATCAGCAGCTCCAGCGAGGGCGCGAAGCCGCACAGCCACGAGGCCAGCACGAACAGCAGCACGCTGGCCGTGAACAGCCGCACCGCGCCGAAGCGCTGCGTGAGCCAGCCCGTGAGCGGCACCGAGATGGCGTTGGCCACGCCGAAGCTGGTGATGACCCAGGTGCCCTGCGTCGGGCTCACGCCCAGGTCGCCCGCGATGGCCGGCAGCGACACGTTGGCGATGGAGCTGTCCAGCACGTTCATGAAGGTCGCCAGCGACAGCGACAGCGTGCCCAGCACCAGCGCGGTGCCGTGCAGCGGCGGCGGCGGGACGTAGCGCGCGGCGGACGGGGCCGGGGCCGCGGCGCCGGGCGTCGTCGCGGCATCGGCGGTGTTGGAAGCAGCGGTCACGGGCCGGTCCTCATCCTTGTCCGGCTCACTGTGCCGATGCCCCCGGCAC
>JAEYPG010000720.1 GCA_023410975.1 Pseudomonadota bacterium | reverse complement strand
CCACCGAGTCCATCATCCGCTTGCGCTTGGCGATGAGCGCCAGGTCCAGGTCAGCGATCACCAGCCCCTCGCCCTCGGTCAGCGGCTCGGCCAGGTACTTGCCTTCCGGCGAGACGATGGCGCTGTGGCAGCCGCCGCGCAGCGCGCCCTGCAGCTTCTCGTCCGGCGTGATGGCGCGCACCTGGTCGTCGCGCAGCCAGCCCGTGGCGTTGACCACGAAACAGCCCGACTCCAGCGCGTGGTGCCGGATCGTCACGCCCATCTGGTCCGCGAACACCTGGCCCACCAGCGAGCCCGGGAACTGGGCGCAGTGGATCTCCTCGTGCTCGGCCATGAGCGCGTAGCGCGCCAGCGGGTTGTAGTGCTCCCAGCAGGCCAGGGCGCCCAGGCGGCCCGCGCGCGTGTCCACGGCTTTCAGGCCGCTGCCGTCGCCCTGGCCCCAGACCATGCGCTCGTGGTAGGTGGGCGTGAGCTTGCGGCGCTTGAGCAGCAGCGCGCCGTCGGCGTCGAAGACCAGCTGCGTGTTGTAGAGGCTGCCGTGGTCGCGCTCGTTGAGGCCCAGCACTACCACCATGCCGGCCTCGCGCGCGGCCGCCGAGACGGCATCCGTCATCGGCCCCGGCACGGTGGGCGCGCGCTCCATCAGCTGCAGGTGCGCCGGGCCCTGCAGCACGGGCGGCCACACGAAGGAGAAGTAGGGGTAGTAGGGGACGAAGGTCTCGGGGAAGACGATCAGCTCCACCCCCTGGCGCGCGGCGTCGCGGATGGTCTCCAGCACGCGCGCGGTGGTGCCGTCGGCGCTGTCCAGGTCGGGGGCGATCTGGGCCGCGGCGGCCCGCACCGACTTGCGCTTCGTGTCAGCCATGCCGGTGCTCCGCTTACAGGGTCCAGGTGTCGAGGATGAAGGCGCCGGCCTTGCGGTGCAGCAGCACCAGGTCCAGCACGTCCAGCGGGTTGATGGGGCGGATGCCCTCGATCAGCGCGCCCTCGCCGTGGCCGTACAGCGCCTGCAGCGCGAAGCGGCAGGCGTAGACCTTCCCGCCCTCGGCGATGAACTTCGTGATCTGGTTGTTGAAGTTCTGGTGGCCGGGGAAGGCCTCGTCGCCCAGCTTCGGAAAGCCGCGCTTGACGCCCAGCGTCACGCCCGGGCCGTAGAGGAGGACGGAGGTCTCGAAGCCCTTGCGCTGCAGCCGCGTGGCCTGCAGCAGGTTCACCAGGCCGATGGAGCCCTCGAAGGCCACGGTGTGGAAGGTCACCAGCGCCTTCTCGCCGGGCTCGGCCTTCACGTCCTCGAAGACCTTCTCTTCGTAATCGACCAGGAAATCGCCCTTCTGGGCGGCGGGATGGGTGACCTTGGGCATGGGTTCCTCGTTGGGTTGTGAGCCGGGTGGCGGGCCGGACATCGGCCGCTTCCCGTCGTGCCCGGCGCGGGCCGGACGCTGGAACCCATTGCGACGCGCATGCCACGGGTCGCGGCGCGCATGCGACCAACATGCGATCAACACAGGGGAATGGCGCCGGCGCAGGCCGCCTCGCGCACCAAGCCCGCTGCGCGCGCCGTTCGGGCGCGCACCAGGAGCGGACGCGCGCCGATGCAATCAATGCATCCGATCAAGGGCGCGCATGCACCGCGATTGACCAGGCTCAAGGCGGGCAGGGCGCTGCAATCAGGGCCCGCGACCGGCACGCTTCCTGCGGTGGTGCAGTCCCGCCCATCCGGCCCGCGCGGCCCCGATGTCATGCCGTTTTCCCACTGGCTTGCGCGCCTGCGGGGCAGCACGCTGCCCGCCTACCAACTCATTCCGGAGCTGATCGCCGAGGACCTGCAGCAGGGCCGGCTCGCGCCGCGCGAGCGGCTGCCGCCGCTGCGCGACCTGGCGCTGAAGCTGGAGCTCAACTACACGACCGTGGTGCGCGGCTTCGCCGAGGCGCGCCAGCGCGGGCTGATCGCCTCGCGGCCCGGGCTGGGCTCCTACGTGCGCGGCTCCTTCATCGGGCTGCCGCTGCGCGCGGGCACCGGTGCCGAGATGACGATGAACCTGCCGCCGGAGATCGAGGACCACCCGGCCCTGCGGGCGCTGCAGTCCAGCGCCGCCGCCGCCATCACCGCCACGCCGCTGCACGACCTGATGCGCTACCAGGACTTCGGCGGCACGGCACGCGACCGCTCGCTGGCGGCGTCGTGGCTGCGCCAGTGGGTACCCGAGGCCGTGCCGGAGCGCGTGCTGGTGGCGCCGGGCATCCATGCCGTGCTGCTGGCGCTGGTGTCGCTGCTGGTGAAGAAGGGGCAGAGCCTGTGCGTGGAGCCGCTGGTCTACCCGGGGCTCAAGGCCATCGCGGCGCACCTGAACGTGCAGTTGCACCCGCTGGAGATGGACGAGCAGGGCCTGCGCCCCGAGTCCTTCGAGGCCGCCTGCCGCAGCGCGCCGGTGGGGGCGCTGTACCTGTGCCCGAACCTGCACAACCCCACCACGGCGACGCTGCCGATCCGCCGCCGCGAGCGCCTGGCGGACATCGCGCTGCGCTACAGCGTGCCGGTGATCGAGGACGACGCCTACGGCATGCTGCCCGCGGCCACGCCGCCGCCGCTGGCCGAGCTGGTGCCGGAGCTGAGCTACTACATCAGCGGCTTTTCCAAGTGGCTGGGGGCCGGGCTGCGCACGGCGCAGGTGCTCGCGCCCACAGTGGCGACGGCGCAGCGCCTGGCCGGCGCGCTGCGCGCCACCACCGTGATGGCCTCGCCCTTCATCAACGCGGTGGTGGCCGACTGGCTGGAGCAGGGGCATGGCGTGGATGTGCTGCTGGCCATCCGCGCCGAGTGCGCGTGGCGCAGCGCGCTGATGCGCGAGCGGCTGGGCGCGCTGGGCCTGCGCACGCAGCCCAACGGCTTCCACGCCTGGCTGCCGCTGGCGCCGGCCGCCGACGGCCGCTGCGTGGCGGCGGAG
>JAEYPG010000705.1 GCA_023410975.1 Pseudomonadota bacterium | reverse complement strand
TCCACACGCTGCCCGGCACGGGGCTGGCAACGGCACGGGCGCCCGGCGGCAGGTCGCCTTCGGGCGCCGCGGCGGCGGCATCCGGCTCGCCCACGTACTCCGCCTGGCCCGCGGCGCGCCAGCGCTCGCGCTCGGCCTCGAAGGCCGCCTGCTGGCGCTGCTTGAATTCGGCAATGGAGCCGGCCTCGCGCGCCAGGAAGGCCCGGTACTCGCCCAGGCTGAAGCGTCCCTCCTCGATGCGCAGGCGGTAGCGCCCGGCGGGGAAGTCGCGGCGGATGCGTTGCAGCTCCTCCTGGCTCACGGGGAAGAACCGCACCTGGTCGAAGAAGCGCAGCAGCCACGGCTTACCGGGCTCGAACTCGGCGGCGCCGTGGCGGGCGTCACGCCAGCGGTTCCACATCTGCAGCGTGCGGCCCACGAACTGGTAGCCGCCGGGCCCTTCCATGCCGTAGACGCACAGGTAGGCGCCGCCGATGCCCACCGCGTTCTCCGGCGTCCAGGTGCGCGCGGGGTTGTACTTGGTGGTGACGAGGCGGTGGCGCGGGTCCAGCGGCGTGGCCACCGGCGCGCCCAGGTACACGTCGCCTAAACCCATCACGAGGTAGCTGGCGTCGAAGACGGTGCGGTACACCTCCTCGATCGACTCCAGCCCGTTGATGCGCCGGATGAACTCGATGTTGCTCGGGCACCAGGGCGCATCCGGCCGCACCGACTGCATGTACTTCTCGATCGCGAGCTTCGTGGCCGGGTCGTCCCAGGACAGCGGCAGCCAGACGGTGCGCGTGGGCAGCTCGATCTGGTCGATGGCCGGCAAGGCGTGCTCGGCGGCCACGAGCTTCTTCAGCAGCGCCTCGCGCGTGACTTGCGCCGGGTCGAAGTGCAGCTGCAGCGATCGGATGCCGGGGGTCATGTCCACGATGCCGGGCAGCCGCCCCGCCTCGCGCCCGGCCTGCAGCGCCTGCATCAGCGCGTGCACGCGGAAGCGCAGCTCCAGGTCCAGCACCAGCGGGCCGTACTCCAGCAGCAGGTAGCGGTCGCCGGCCTGGCGGATCGCCATGGCGGGCAGCTCGCCTTGCGCGGGCTCGCTGTGGATCACGGGGCAGAGCGTGGACGCGATCGCCTCCGGCGCCGTGCCGGCCGGCAGCGCGGGCAGCGGCTCGCTCAGCGAGCGCACCAGCGTGTCCTGGGCGTCTTGCAGCGCGCGGGCCTCCTCCAGGCTGACGCAGCGGAAGCGCAGCTTGTCGCCGGGGCGCAGCTGGCCGAGCTTCCAGCGCTCGGCGCCGACCACCACGCCCGGACAGACGAAGCCGCCCAGGCTGGGACCATCCGGGCCCAGGATCACCGGCATGTCGCCGGTGAAGTCGATGGCGCCGATGGCGTAGGCGTTGTCGTGGATGTTGGAGGGGTGCAGCCCCGCCTCGCCGCCGTCGTGGCGCGCCCACTGCGGCTTGGGGCCGATCAGGCGCACGCCCGTGCGGCTGGAGTTGTAGTGCACCTCCCAGTCGGTGCCGAAGACGGCGGCGATGTCGCCGGGCGTGAAGAAGTCCGGCGCGCCGTGCGGGCCGTAGAGCACGGCGATGTCCCAGTGGCGCGTGAGCGCGGGGCGCAGCGCGTCGGGCAGCGCCGGCGCGGGCGAGCCGGCCACGTCCTCGCCCACGTGCAGCATGTCGCCCGTGCGCAGCGTGCGCCCGGCGTGGCCGCCGAACTGGCCCAGCGTGAACGTGGAGCGGCTGCCCAGGTACAGCGGCACGTCGATGCCGCCGTGCACCGCCAGGTAGCTCCGCGCGCCCGCGCCGTCCACGGCGCCGAGCTTCAGCAGGCTGCCGGCCGGCACCCGGGTGGCGGTGTAGAGCGCAAAGGGCCGGCCATCCAGCGTGGCGGCCATCGGCGCGCCGGTCACGGCCACCAGCGCATCGGCGTGGAAGCGCAGCGTCGGGCCGGAGAGCGTGCACTCCAGCGTCGCGGCCTCGGCGGCGTTGCCCACCAGCCGGTTGGCCAGGCGGTGCGCCAACTCGTCCATGGGGCCGGACGGGGGCACGCCGACGTCCCAGTAGCCGCTGCGGCCGGGCCAGTCCTGCACGGTGCTCTGCACGCCGGGTTCCAGCACCTCGAAGGCCTGCGGCTTCCAGGCGATGCCGCCCAGCGTGCGGGTGAGCACGCGGCCATCCACGAAATCCTCGTGCGCGGCCAGCGCGCGCAGGTAGCGCAGGTTGGTCTCGATGCCGCCCAGGCGCGTGTCCGCCAGCGCCGACTGCAGCTTCTGCACCGCGGCGTCGCGCGTGTCGGCGGTGACGATGAGCTTGGCGATCATCGGGTCGTAGTGCGGCGGCACCTCGCTGCCGGCCTCGACCCAGGTTTCCACCCGCGCGTCCTCCGGGAACACGACCTCGGTCAGCAGCCCGGCGCAGGGCTGGAAGTTGCGCGCCGGGTCTTCGGCGTAGAGGCGCACCTGGATGGAGGCGCCCCGGGGTTCCGGCACCACCAGCTCGAAGCAGTCGCCGCGCGCGAGCTGGATCATCCACGCCACCAGGTCGATGCCTGTGACCTGCTCCGTCACGCCGTGCTCGACCTGCAGCCGGGTGTTCACTTCCAGGAAGTAGAAGGCGCCGGTCTGGGCGTCCAGCACGAACTCCACGGTGCCGGCGGAGCGGTAGCTGACGGCCTGGCCCAGCCGCACGGCCGCGTCCAACAGCGCCTGGCGCGTGGCGGGGTCCAGGTGCGGGGCGGGCGTCTCCTCGATCACCTTCTGGTTGCGGCGCTGGGCCGAGCAGTCGCGCTCGCCCAGGGCAACGACTTTCCCCTGCCCGTCGCCGAAGAGCTGCACCTCGATGTGGCGCGCCTGCACGACGAACTTCTCCAGGAACAGGCCGGCATCCTTGAAGTTGGCGCGGGCCAGGCGTTCGACGGCCTCCCAGGCCGCGTCCAGCTCGGCTTCGCACCGCACCAGGCGCATGCCGATGCCGCCGCCGCCGGCGGTGCTCTTGAGCATCACGGGGTAGCCGATGCGCGCGGCCTCGCTGCGGGCCTGGGCGGCGTCGGCAAGCAGCCCGCTGCCGGGCAGCAGCGGCACGCCGTGCGCCAGCGCGAGCTCGCGGGCGGTGTGCTTGAGGCCGAAGGCGCGCATCTGCGCGGCGGTGGGGCCGATGAAGGCGATGCCGGCGTCCTCGCAGTCCTGGGCGAAGCCGGGGTTCTCGGACAGGAAGCCGTAGCCGGGATGGATGGCGCCGGCGCCGGTGTCGCGGGCCACGGCGAGGATGCGGTCGGCGTCGAGGTAGCTCTGTGCGGCGGGCGCGGGGCCGATGTTCACGGCCTGGTCGGCCAGGGCGACGTGGCGCGAATCGGCGTCGGCCTCGGAGTACACGGCCACGGACTTCAGGCCCAGCGCGCGCAGCGTGCGGATGACGCGGCAGGCGATGGCGCCGCGGTTGGCGATCAGGACGGTGTCGAACATGGAAAGCGGCCTCGTTTCGGCGCTGGCGGGTCGTCCCGCGCGGAATGCGATGTCGCAGCCGGGCCGTCCCGGCTGGCCGGCCGCCGCGGGCCGGGTGGGTCGGTTCAAAGGCTCAGGCCGGGTTCCAGAGCAGGAAGCGCGCAGGCGTCGGGTTGTACGCATTGCACGGGTTGTTCAGCTGCGGGCAGTTGGACACCAGCATCCACAGGTTCATCTCCGCGCGCAGCTCCACGTACTTGCCCGGCGCCGACACGCCGTCGGCGAACTGCAGCCCGCCCTCGGGCGTGACCGGCACGTTCATGAAGAAGTTGACGTTGGGCACCAGGTCGCGCTTGCCCAAGCCGATGTCGGCGTGCTGCAGCGCCAGCAGGTAGTTGTCCCTGCAGCTGTGCATGAACTTCTTCTGCAGCGCGTAGCGCACCGTGTTGCTCTCCGCCGCGCAGGCGCCGCCCAGCGTGTCGTGGCGCCCGCAGGTGTCGGCCACGATGGTGAGCATCGGGCGGCCCTCGCTGGAGACCAGCACGGAGCCGGTCGTGAGGTAGATGCCGCCCTGGCGCAGCATCGTGTCGGTGGCGCTGTAGTGCTCGTGCGGGTCGTCGAAGTTGTAGAAGATGACGTCCACGGCCTGGTTGCCCTCCAGGTCCACGATGCGCAGCGTCTGGCCCTGGGCGATGTCGAGCAGGTAGGGCTCGCCGGCGGGCAGCGTGTGGTCGTGCACGGCGTTGCGCGGGTCCAGCACGCTCTCGCGCAGGCGGATGGCGGCGGCAATGGTCATGTGGTTTCCTTCATGCGAGTTCATTGACCAACTCCAATCCCGTTCGGGCTGAGCCTGTCGAAGCGCCCTTGCACAGCAGGCCAGCAGGCCCTTCGACAAGCTCAGGGCGAACGGGAAAGGAGTTAGAGGTACATCAGGTCGGTGTTGTGCAGGGCGCGCGCGTTCTCGGGGCGGAAGCGGCGGCAGAAGTCGTCGGCCGGCGCCGGGCCGGAGCGCCAGGCGGCCAGGCCCACCTTCTTCGGCGCGCAGGCAGGCGACGGGTCCAGCGGGTGCGGCGCGGTGGAGAAGGCGATGAGCGTGTCCATGTCGAAGCGCACTTCGACTTCGGCGCCGGCATGCGCGTGGTCGGGCACGAAGTGGAAGCGCCCCTCCCCGTCCACCACCACCTTGGAGAAGAAGTTCACCGGCGCGATCAGGTCGCGCCGCTGCAGCCCGTGTTTGCCGATCTCGATCAGCAGCCCGTCCTTGCCACTGCGAAACATGCCGTTGCGGTGGGTCTGGAAGCGGGCGTGGCCGTACTTCAGCGCCAGGCGCTCGGCGTCCAGCAGCGCGCCCAGCGGGTCGTGCCAGCCCAGCGAGTCGCGGGTGATGGAAGCCAGCGCGCGGCCCATGTCGCTCATGAGCACATGGCCGCGCGTGTAGCGCGCCGTGTGCTGCGCCTTGAGCGAGTCGGGCATGTTGTAGCGCTCCAGCTTCTCGCGCGCCGAATAGAGCACCAGGCTCAGGTTGGCGCCGGCTTCCAGCGCCACCATGCGCAGCCGGCTGCCGCGCGGCATCACGGCCGACCAGTGGCCGCCGCCGGGCACGATCTCGCTCCACATCACGCGCGCGGCGTCGAGGTCCGGCGCGAAGCGGCGCCAGTGCGGCAAGGCGTCCACCGGCTCGGCGGCGGGCGGGTTGTCGAGGGTGTGGTCCATGGGCGTGCTTTCTCGGGGGTGGGTCACGCGCCCGGCGCGTCCGGCGACGCGCTGAGCTTGGCGAGCAGGTCGAGGTCGGTGCGCATGCCGGAGGTGTCGCGGATGCGGTCAAGGATGGTTTTCTTCAGCGCCAGGAACTCCGGCGCGAGCTTCATGTCCTGCGTGCGGCGCGCCGGTAGCGGCACGGGGTGGATGCTGTCGATGCGCCCCGGGCGCGGCGCCATCAGCACCACGCGGTGGCCGAGGTAGATCGCCTCCTCCACGTCATGCGTGACGAAGACGATGGTGCTTTTCTCCTGGCGGTGAACATGGGCGATGAGGTCGTGCATCACCTCGCGCGTCTGCGCGTCCAGCGCGCCGAAGGGCTCGTCCATCAGCACGATGGGCGGGCGGCTCATCAGCGCGCGGGCGATCGCCACGCGCTGCTGCATGCCGCCGCTGAGCTGGTTCGGATAGGCGTCCGCCACCGCCGTCAGGCCCATGAGGCACAGCAGCGCGTCGGCGCGGCCGGAAGCGGCCTCCACGTCGGCGCTGGTGCGGTCGCGCGTGTGGGCCTTGAGCTGGCGCGCGAAGCGGATGTTCTCCAGCACCGTCAGCCACGGGTAGAGGCTGTAGTGCTGGAACACCATCGCGCGCTCCAGGCCGGGGCCGGCGACGGGCTGGCCGGCCACGCGCAGCCCGCCGCGGCTGTGCGTCTCCAGGCCGGCGAGCGTGCGCAGCAGCGTGGACTTGCCGCAGCCCGAGGCGCCGACCAGGGTGACGAACTCGTTTTCGCGCACCTGCAGGCTCACGTCCTGCAGCGCGGGCGCTTCCGAGCCGGGATAGAACTTCCACAGCTTCTCGCACTCGATCAGCGCCTTGGCGCCGGCGGTCACGTTTGCGGGCGCGGCGTTGCGCAGGAAGGGCGTGCTCATGTCCATGTCAGTGCCGTCCTTTCAGCCAGGGGAAGGCCTTGCGGTGCAGGAGGCGGAAGAGCTGGTCGATGGCCAGGCCGATGAGCCCGATCAGCAGGATGCCGGCGAAGATCTTGTCGGTCTGCAGGAAGCGCTGCGCCTTCAGGATGGCGAAGCCCAGGCCGGAGTTGGCGGCGACGAGCTCGGCCACCACGAGGTAGGTCCAGGCCCAGCCCATGGTCACGCGCAGCGTGTCCAGCAGCGCGGGCTTGGCCGAGGGCACGATCACCTTCTCGACGATCTCCGCGCGCGTGGCGCCCATGGTCTGCGCGGCCTCGATCTGCGCCATGGGCACGCGGCGCACGTCCTCGGCCACCATCAGCACCATCTGGAAGAACGTGCCGATGAAGATGATGGCCACCTTGGCCCCCTCGTCGATGCCCACCCACAGCATCACCAGCGGGATGAAGGCCACGGCGGGCATGTAGCGGATGAAGTCGGTGAGCGGCTCCAGCAGCGCCTGCACCGCGCGCCAGGTGCCGATGAACAGGCCCAGCGGCAGCGCGATCAGCGCCGACAGCGCCCAGCCCGCGACCACGCGCATGACGCTGATGCCCGTGTCGGCCAGCAGCCCGTCCTCCAGCGCCCAGGCGCGGATGCGCTCCAGCACTTGGCCGGGGCCGGGCAGGAACACCGGATCGACCTGGCCCAGCGCCGCGAGCAGCGCCCAGGCCAGCACCGGCAGCAGCAGCCCGGCCAGCGACAGCAGCGCGCAGGCCTGGCGCGGAATGGCTTGGCGAATGCCCAGCATGGCCGCCCCTTACGGCTTCACGCCCAGGGCTTCGCCCAGCAGCGAGCCGTCCAGGCCGCGCGCCACGTCGGGCTGGCCCTCGATCAGCTTGTGCTGCTTGAGGAAGCCCTGGAGGGCGGGCGCCACCGCCACCAGCGAGGTGGTGACGTTGGGATCGAAGGCCGCCTTGTTGGCCGCGGCGTCGAAGAACCTCGTCCCCGGCAGGAACACCTTGTAGTCGGCCGGCGGCAGGCTCACGACCCTGGACATGATCTTCACCGCCTCGTCGGGCTGCCTGGCGATGAAGTCCACGGTGTCGAACCAGGCGCGGATCATGCCGACCAGGTCCTTGCGCTTGGCCTGGACCGCCTTGTCCTGTGCCACCAGCAGGTCCGGGATCAGGCCGGGCATGTCCTTGGAGGTGAACAGCGCGCGGCCCTTGCCGCTCCTCTCGATCTGGCTGACCCAGGGGTTCCACACCACGGCGGCCTCGACGCGGCCCGTCATGAAGGCCGCGGCGGCGTCGCCGGCGCAGAGGTTGACGATCTTGACGTCGGAGGGCTTGAGGCCGTTCCTGGCCAGCGCGTTGGCCAGCACGAAGTGCGAGATGCTGTACTGCTCCAGCGCGATGGACTTGCCCTTGAGGTCGGCGAAGGACTTCACCTTCGGGCTGACCATCAGCGCGTCGTTGCCGGCGGAGTTGTCGTTGACGAGGATGGCCTTGAGCGGCAAGCCCTTGGCCAGCGGGCCCATGGTGTCGGACCAGGTCTGCGAGTTGGCGTCGAGCTGGCCGGTGGACAGCGCCGCGATGGAATCGCTGTAGTTGGCGAACCAGACCAGCTTCACGTCGGCGCCGTGCTTCTTGAAGAAGCCCTTCTCCTGCGCGACGTACCAGGCGACCCAGCCGGTCCAGTCGGAAACGCCGACCTTGACTTCGGCCGCCGCGGGCAGCGGCAGGGCGGCAACGCCAGCCACGCTCAGGGCCGTGCCGATCAGGGCGGCGCGGCGCGACAGCGGCCGCAGGAGGAATTGCAGGACTCGACGCATGACAGGCTCCAGTTCGTAGCGGGCAAAAGTCGAGAGGGCACTTCTCGCGAAGTGGTCCTCCCGGGCTTCTGTCCCGCCGTGGAGCCTGCGCCGATGAAAGGTCGCCACAGGCCGATGGCTCTCGGACCAGACAGGGCGCGCAAGCGGCGCACCCCCGGAACCCTAGCCATCCTTGAAGGCACGGCGCCAAGGCCGTCCCTCTCAGAGCCCGTGGTTCGCAAGAGCGGTGCCAGCGGCGGCGCACCGCATGCAAGGGTGCGAAAAGGTGGAATCACGGCCAGCGCCGCTGAAAATGCACCAAGCCGGCGCAGCCTCTTTGCTTCCTGGGCGGGCAGGCGCACTGCTGCGGTGCTTGCACACCGTCACACTACTGTGGAAAGAAACAGCGCTGTTCTGCCGTCAGAGGAGTACTCTGCTTGGAGAGTAGGCAAGGCGCCACGGCTGGCGTCGAGGGTGTCGATCCGACGGCCTGGTTTGTGCCTGGTCTGCATGTCGTCCGCGCCCGGCGCGGCCGTGAAACCCGACCCCAGGAGCCGAAGCCATGGCCAGCCTACCCGCCTCGTCGCTCACGCCGTCCCGACGTGAAGCCCTGCGCGAGAACCTTCCGATCATCGTGCAGTTGCTCAAGCAGCACCTGGCCCGGCACATCCCCGACGGCTACGTCGAAGACTACCTGGCGCTGGACTGGCTGGAATGGCACGGCGGCACGCTGCGGCTGACGATCACGGGGCAGAACATCTGGCGCTACGCCACCTCGATGCAGGGTCGGGCGGCGGAGGGTCTCAAGTCAGCGTGAGCAGGATGTCGGCGTACCAGGCGCAATTCAGGCCCAGCGCCTCGTCCTGCACCTGATCGCGCCCGGCGATGTCCATGCGCGACGAGTGCACGCCCAGCAGCTTCCAGGGCAGAGCCTGGGTGGCAGCGGACGGCGAGGCATCGCGCATCAGCACCGGTGCACCGCTGGTGCCGCGGTGGGTGCGGGCATCGGTCAGGAAGTAGCCCTTGCCTTGGAAGCGAATGCCGTAGGAAGACGCGATCACGGCTTGGCGCACCACCGGCAGGTGATGCAGCAGGTCATGGAAGCCCAGCGGGAAGCCGACGATCAGCAGCGCGGCCCCGACTTCGATGCGGTCGCGCCCGGCGGCCGGCAGATGCGCCGGCGTGAAGGCCCGCAGCACGCACCGCTCGGGCAGCGCGGTGCGGTCGATTTCAAGCACCGCGACGTCGATCTCGCCGCCGCTGTCCTTGCCGTCGCGCCACACGCTGCGTCCCTCGCGGTACAGCAGCATGGACAAGCCGATGGACCGAGTCAGGTTGTCCGGATCGGTGTGCAGCTCGATCTCGATGCGATCGGGAAAGTGCTTGCTCGGCTCGTCGATGAACACGTGCCGGCTCGTCACCAGGTACAGCCGTTCCTCACGCTCGAAGAAGAAGCCGCTGGCGCCGGTCAACGGCCGCTGGCCGTCGAAGGTGGAGATGCGTGCCGCGGACAGCAGGCTGGCCTCCGTGGTCGCCGAGGGACCGGAATTCACCATGCTTTCTCCTGCGGCAGCCTTCTCAAGGCACGCTGCCGGTGCCTGGGACGCGCTTACAGCGTGCGGATGTTGGAGGCCTGCGGGCCCTTCTGGCCTTGGGTGACCTCGAACTCCACGCGCTGGTTCTCGTTGAGGGTCTTGAAGCCGGTGCCCTTGATTTCCTTGAAGTGGGCAAACAGGTCCTTGCCGCCGTCGTCAGGCGTGATGAAGCCGAAGCCCTTGCCTTCGTTGAACCATTTCACGGTGCCGGTTTGGGTAGTCATGTCGTCGATCCTTGTTGGGACGGTTGGGGGAAAAAAGTCTTGGGGTTGCGTGCGCCGGGGCGACCCGGCATCAGCGCCGTCGCTGCGGAGCAGACGAGGGCGGCGGACCGCGGCGCTCCAGATGGCGGAACGTGATGCGGCCCTTGCTCAGGTCGTAGGGCGAAAGCTCCAGCGACACGTTGTCGCCCGCCAGGATGCGGATGTGGTGCTTCTTCATGCGCCCGGCGGCGTAGGCCACGAGCTCATGCCCGTTCTCAAGCTTCACGCGGTAGCGCGAGTCCGGCAGGACTTCGTCGACCACGCCGTGCATTTCGATCAGTTCTTCCTTGGCCATGTGCTTGCTCCTGTATCGAGAAGGACGGGAAGCCACGGCTGCGCCTGACCGGCGGTGGTGCGGCCTATCCAGTCCAGTCCTTGGGTGGTGGCGTACTGCAGCGCTTCCTCGGCGGAGTCGAACTCCGGGACGAAGCGCAGGACGCGGTCATGTGTGGAACTGCCGCGCCCGCTGCGGATGGAGACGGACGAGGCATGACGACCCTGCCCTGCGGGGCGGGTCAGTGGGGAGACAAGGTACTTGCCTACCTGGATGGAGGAATCGATGAGGTACTTTCAATGGCCCGGACCTTCACAGGGGCCGGGCGGGGCTGGCAGGAACAGCGCGCGAGGCGCACGCTGACGGCGGATGAACTCGGTCCGGGCGCGGGACGGCAGGGGTATTCGCTGCCGGCCTGAAGCAACCAGAACGTCGAAATCGCCGAAGCAATCAGCAGCCCTGGAAAAGGAGAGAGATCAACTCGTGATCCGGGCACCTGCGCGATGGCTTCAATCCTTTTGGGAAGACTCCTGACGCAAGTGCCAGGGCGGCAATGTACCACCCTTGATGTAACAGTCGTCCAGCAGGGTCTTGTGTACAAGCTGCCGGACGCAGGCGTGCTGCTTCGTTGCCTGCGGTCGCCGACGGCGTGCCAATGGCCTGCCCACGCCGCTGCATGCTCAACCATGGCTTGAAGCGGCAGCCCCGGACGCCCATTCAGCATCCAGGCCGCGAGGGCGCCGCCGGCGCCGGCGCGTTGACCGCCGTGCGGGACAATCCGCCCACCCGCCGCCACGGCCCACGAGGCCGCCCAGGCGCGCCGGGCCACGCGGCGCGCCTGGCCACACCCCGGGCATGCCGTTCCCCACGCCAAGGACGATGACCTCTTCATGGAACTCAAGTGGCTTGAAGACCTTTTGAGCCTGTCGCGCACGCGCAGCTTCTCGCGCACGGCCGCCGAGCGCTTCTGCACCCAGTCGGCGCTGAGCCGGCGCATCAAGGCGCTGGAGCTGTGGGTGGGCGTGCCGCTGGTGGACCGCAGCGCCTACCCCACCTCGCTCACCCCGGCCGGACTGGTGTTCCGCGACACCGCCGAGGAGGTGGTGAGCCAGCTGCTGGAAGTGCGCGACGACCTGCGCGACCGGCTGCAGCCCAGCAGCGACGCCGTGACCATCAACTCGCTGCAGACGCTGTCGGTGGTGTGCTTCCCGCAGTGGCTGCAGGCCTGCCAGCAGCGCATCGGCTCCTTCGACGTGCGCCTAGTGCCCGACAACCTGCACGGCTGCGTGCGCGCCCTCGTGGAGAGCAGCTGCGACCTGATGCTGTCCTACGCGCACCCGGCCGTGTCGGCCGCGCTGGACCCGGAGCGTTTCCCCTCCGTGCTGCTGAGCACCGAGCGCTTCCTGCCCGTGAGCAAGGCCGGCGCGAACGGCCAGCCGCTGTTCGCACTGCCGGGCACGCGGCGCGAGCCCCTGCCCTACCTGGCCTATGGGCCCGACACCATGCTGGGCCAGGTCGCCGACTTCGCGCTCAAGCAGCGCCAGCACCACGGCGTGTACCTGCGCTGCTGCTACCAGAACCCGATCGCGGAAGGCCTGAAGCCCATGGTCAAGGCCGGCCACGGCGTGGCCTGGATGCCCAGCAGCCTCATCAAGCGCGAGCTGGGCAGCGGCGAGCTGGTCCCCGCGGGCGACGCCAGCTGGGAACTGGAGCTGGAGACGCGGCTGTACCGCCGCGCCGAGGGCACCAAGCCGCGCGCGCTGCAGGCCTGGAGCGCGCTGCAGGAAGGGCTGCCCGGGCAGGCCTGAGCCCGTCTGCGGCCCGGCCCATCGGCCCCGGCCCCCGCGTGCACGGGACGACTGGACACGGCGGCCCCGTACCTTGCGCTTTCGCAATCCACAGCCGGCTCCCGTATTGACCATGGCCGACGCCCGGCACACACCGGGCAGGCCCCGCCGTCGGCATTCGCCTGCGCTCACGAGCCGCCGCGGGCATGGGCCTTCACGTCTTCGGGTGAGCGCACCTGTTCAACCACGGGAGTTCCCTATGCGATGCATTCGCCACAGCCTTCTCGCACTGAGCGCCGCTTCGGCGCTGGCGCTGCCCAACGCCGGCAGCGCGCATGAGGACGACCGTTTCGATGACGAGGCAACGAGTGCCCAATGGTGGCAGTGGGCCCTGTCCATACCCATCTCCAGCAACCCGCTGGCCGACACCAGTGGCGCGAGCTGCATGGTCGGCCAGCGCGGCCCGCTGTGGTTCCTGGCAGGCACCTTCGGGCTGGGCACCGTCACCCGCCACTGCAGCGTGCCCGCGGGTGTGACGCTGTTCTTCCCGGTGGTGAACTCGGTGCAGCTCAACACCCCGGGCATCTGCGGACAGACCGGTCCGCTGAGCGTGCACGAGATGCGCGCCAACAACGCCGCGTTCATCGATGGCACCACCCAGATGACGCTGACGCTGGACAGCCGGCCCGTGCCCAAGCTGCGCAGGGTGCGCTCGGAGCCCTTCGTCGCCGTGCTGCCGGCGGACAACCTCTTCCTGAGCCCGTGCAACGGCGACTCGCCCGCGGGCGTGTACGGCCCCGCGGTGGACGACGGTTACTATGCCCGCCTGGAGCGGCTGTCCCCGGGCCGCCACGTCCTGCAGTTCACGGCGAAGAACCCCGGCGCCAACTTCGACCTGAACGTCACGTACATCCTGGACGTCGTCAGGACCGCCGGACCGGGGTAGAGGCCCCCGTGATGGGAAAACCGGGCTGGGCTCCGGCCAAGGCTGCCGTGAGCGCCGGCACGGCCTCGGACATGTCGGCTTCCAGGCCGTAGTCTTGGCCACGCCGAAGAGGAGCGCCTCCAGGACCTTGTTGATCGCCACGATCAGCCCGGCGCTCTTCATTCCCGCCAGCCCCCGGGCCTCATCGCGCCCCTTGGCACGCTGGTACCCCACCGGCAGGCGAGATCTCGCCATGACGCTCCGGTAGCGGACCCCTCTTCACTTCCGCTCGGTTCCCCCCAAGCCGGTAGCGGGACTCGGGCATCGGCACCTCGTCCCAGCCCGGCAGGCCATGGTGCCCACGACGACATCCCGATTTCATTCATAAATGTGACTTTCATATCAACTCCGCGTATTACCAGGCCTTATGAAGGGGTGGCCTGAACTCCGTCAAGCACGCTTTCAACCGATTCCCGGGCTTCCTTTTCTTCTATATGGCCCGCTTGGAAGCTTTCAGCGCCCGCAGGCCGCGGCACTAGGGGTTCTACCAAGAGCTATCGACAACCACAAAACAATCACTACACTGACATTCGTCAATGCCGCATCGATGAATGCGGGTTAAGCGAACCGACGAAGGAGCAATGGATGGAAGCGAGCGGCGAGGTTGTCATCATTGGAGGGGGCATCGGCGGGCTGGCGCTGGCGCTGGCGCTGCACCGCGCAGGCATCGGCTTTCGCGTGTACGAGGCCGCCAGGGAGATCAAGCCGCTGGGGGTGGGCCTCAACCTGCTGCCTCACGCCATGCGCGAGCTGGCCGGCTTGGGCCTGGAAGCCGAGTTGCGGGCCAAGGGCGTCGAGACCAAGGAATACTGCTTCTTCACCCGCAACGGGCAACTGGTGCAGCGCGAGCCGCGCGGCCTGTACGCCGGCTACGAATGGCCGCAGATCGCGATCCATCGGGCGGACCTGCACCTGACCCTGCTCGAAGCCGTGCGTGCGCGGGCCGGCAAGGATGCCGTGCTGCTGGGGCACAAGTGCACGTCGGTCGAACAGGATGAGCACGCAGCGATCGTGCACTTCGCCGATGCCGCCACGGGCGATGCGCTGCCGCCGGTGCGCGGCAAGGTCGCCATCGCCTGCGATGGCGTGCACTCGGTGGCCCGAAGCCAGATGCATCCCACGGAAGCCGTGCCGCGCTACGAAGGCACCACGCAGTACCGGGGCACGACACGCTGGAAGCCCTATCTCAGCGGCGCCACGCATTTCTATCTGGGCACTTACGAGACGGGCAAGCTCGTCATGTACCCGGTCAGGAACGACATCGACGGCCAGGGCACGCAGTTGATCAACTGGGTGATCGAGGTCTCCCGGCCGGCCGACAAGCTCTTGCGCGACTGGAACCGCCGCAGCAGCGTCGAGGAGTTCATCGGCGATTTCGAGCACTGCAGCTTCGACTGGCTCGACATTCCCGCGCTCATGCGCGCTGCAGATGCCGTGTACGAGTACCCGATGATCGACCAGGACCCGCTGCCGTTCTGGACCGACGGCCGGATCACGCTGCTGGGCGATGCCGCGCACCCGATGATGCCGCGCGGCTCCAACGGCTCGGCGCACGCCATCATCGATGCGACGACCCTGGCCGGCCTGCTGGCCACCGAGGACGACCCGCGCGCGGCGCTCAAGCTCTACGAGGCGCGCCGCCTGCAAGCGACGGGCAACGTCGTCCTGGCCAACCGCGAGATCGCGCCGGACGCGATCCTGCGGGTCGTGGAGGAGCGAACCGGCGGCAAGCCGTTCCAGCGCATCGAGGACGTGATCTCGGTGCGAGAGCTGGAGGAATGGCAGGCCCGCTACAAGAAGGTGGCCGGTTTCGCGCGGGAGGACCTCGCCTCCGGCGTGCGGGCCTGATCGGCTGCATGGCAGCGGCAACCGCACAGCAAGGAAGACCCATGTTGCAAGACTTGAATTTCCACGGCCAGGGCGTCGTGGTGACCGGCGCGGCCGCGGGCTTGGGGCGTGCCACGGCGCAGACGCTGGGAGAGCTTGGCGCCCACGTGATCGCGCTGGACGTGGACGCCGACGGCCTCGATGCGCTGGCCCAGGACATGGCCCGCGCCGGCCAGGCCTGTACCGCCATCGCGGGCGACATCACGCAGGAGGATGACGTGCAGCGCGTGGCGCAGCGCATCGCCGACAGCGGCGTGCGGCTGAAGTCGCTGGTCAACAACGTCGGCGCCAACTTCCGGCGCCCAGCCATCGACCTCCAGCTCGACGACTGGAACAAGTACCTGGCCCTGAACCTCACCAGCGCGTTCCTGATGACGCGGGCGTTGCTGCCGCAACTGCTTGACGCGCCGCGCGGCGGCTCGGTGGTGAACGTGTCGTCGGCGCGTGCGCTGGTCGGCAGCCCGGGCACGCCGAGCTACGCCACCACGAAGGCCGGCCTGCTGGGCTTCACCCGGCAGCTGGCAGCCGAGTACGGCGAGCGGGGACTGCGCGCCAACGCCGTCTGTCCGGGCCTGGTGCTGACCGAGCGCATCACGCAGCGCGGCTTCGGCGCAGCCGAGGAGCAGCTGCGCTCCCGCGTGCTGGAGGGCCGCTTCGCCGAACCGCGGGAGATCGCCAACGTCGTCGCGTTCCTCGCATCCGACGCGGCCTCCTACGTCAGCGGCGTGACCGTGCCCATCGACGGCGGCTATGCCGCGCGCTGACGCGCCCCTCTTGCCCCCGTGTGGCCATGGGGCGCCGCCGCGACGGCAGGCCCCCTTCCCCACCCTGAAGCTTTCGAACCCAGGAGTACCCCAGTGAGCCCGAATTTCCTTTCCCCGCAGCAGGTCGAAGCCTATGGCCGCGATGGCTACCTGTACCCGCTGACGGCCATGCCCAGGGAGCAGGCGTCGGCCTACCTCGCCAAGCTTGAAACGCTCGAACAGCAGTACGGCGCCCGCGCCTCGCAGATCCTGCGCGCCAAGTCGCACCTGGTGCTGACGTGGGTGAACGAGCTGATCCGCCTGGAGCCGGTGCTCGACGCGGTGCAGAGCCTGATCGGGCCCGACATCTACTGCTGGTCCACCTCCTTCTTCATCAAGCAGCCCAATGACCCGGGCTTCGTGGCATGGCACCAGGACGGCCCGTACTCCGGCACGCCCGAGGGTGCCGGGGACATCGTGACGGCCTGGATCGCGCTGACGCCCAGCAATGTCGAGAACGGTTGCCTCAAGGTCGTCGCCGGCTCGCAGAAGACGCTGCTGGAGCACGCGTACAAGGAGAACACCGCCAACCTGCTGTCGCTGGGCCAGGAGATCGCCGTCGATGTGGACGAAAGCACGGCCACCAAGATCCTGCTGAACCCGGGCCAGTTCTCCTTCCACCACGAGAAGATCGTCCACGGCTCCGGACCGAACACGAGCCCGGGGCGCCGCGTCGGCCTGGCCGTCCGCTACCTCAAGCCCTTCGAGCGCAAGACCGACCAAGCCACCGACACGGCCACGCTGGTCAGGGGCGTGGACCGCTACGGCACCTTCGTGCAGGACCCGGTTCCCTCGCGCGACATGGACCCGCAGGCGGTCGAGTACCTCGACCGGCTGCTGGTCAAGAAGTTCGGCACACGCTACCGGCCGATGCAGGACATCCTGTCCGAGACGAACTGAGGACGCGCCCATGTCCAAGCTCAACCTGTCGGTTGCCATTGGCAACTATGACCGCTGCAGACCCCTGCTCGACGGGACGGTGCAGATCGACGGCGTGGACCCGGTGTTCATGACGCTGCCGCCCGAGGAGATCTTCTTTCGCGCCTTCCGCGCCGAGGAGTTCGACATCTGCGAGCTCTCGATGTCCAGCGCGACGGTGAAGACCGCCGACGGGACGCTGCCCTACGTCGGAGTGCCGGTGTTCCTGTCGCGCGCCTTCAGGCACACCGCGATCTACGTGCGCACCGACCGCATCAAGAGGCCCGAGGACCTCAGGGGCCGCAAGATCGGCCTGCCGGAATACCAGCTCACGGCCAATGTCTGGGCGCGCTCGGTGCTGCAGGACGATTTCGGCGTGCATCCCG
Source organism: Pseudomonadota bacterium (assembly GCA_023410975.1). GTDB lineage: Bacteria > Pseudomonadota > Gammaproteobacteria > Burkholderiales > Burkholderiaceae_C > Azohydromonas. The sequence continues at coordinate 921 of JAEYPG010000705.1, read as the reverse complement.
AGGACGTGACCTGGGTGCGCGGGGGCATCGAGCATCCCGGCCGGCCGGAGAAGATCGCCCTCAAGCTGCCCGCCGACGTGCGGCTGGAGGATGCGCCCGAAGGTGCCACCATCTCGGCGCTGCTGGCGGCCGGGGAGATCGACGGCTACATCGCGCCGCGCCCGCCGGCGGTGCCGCCGGGCACGCCCAACGTCGGCTGGCTGTTCCCCGACCCCACGGAATCGGCCAAGGACTACTACAGGCGCACACGCATCTTCCCGATCATGCACATCCTGGGTGTGCGCCGCGAGTTGGCCGAGCGGCACCCCTGGCTGCCCGGCGCGGTCTACAAGGCGTTCGACCAGTCCAAGGCGTTCGCGCTGGAACACCTGAGCGACACCTCGGCCACCAAGATCACGCTGCCCTTCGTCGAGGAGCGCCTCAAGGAAGCCCGGGACCTCATGGGCGCCGACTTCTGGTCCTACGGCCTGGAGCCCAACCGGCACGTGCTCGAAACCTTCCTGCGGCACCACCACCAGCAGGGACTGTCCTCGCGCCTGGTGCGCCCGGAGGAGCTGTTCCATCCGGGGACGCTGGAGCGCTTCAAGCTTTGAGGACCGCGCACGCGGCACTGCTGCAGGCCGGCCATGGCCGCCAAGACAGCTCCACAAGGTCAAGGGATATGGACACATCAAGAGCCGACGACATCCGGCGCGCCTGGCGGGCCGCCCATCTCTCCCCGTTGTGGGAGAGCCCCAACGCGCACAAGCCGCCACGCGGCCCGCTGGAGACGCACCAGTGGCGCTGGAGCGAGCTGCGGCCGCTGCTGGAGCTTGCGTTCGAGGAGACCTCGCCCGCGGCCGTCGAACGGCGCGTGCTGCAGCTCATGAGCCCGCATTCGAAGTCCGACGCCGACGAGCTCACCGCCGGCAACGTGCTGGC
>JAEYPG010000697.1 GCA_023410975.1 Pseudomonadota bacterium | reverse complement strand
CCACCGAGCACGTGTCGGCCGCGCCGGAGGGCCCGCCGGCCACCCCGTCCGCCGCGCCGGCCGCGCATGCGCGTGACGCGCAGCCCGCGGCCAAGGCGGCGGAGCCGGCGCTGGGCTGGTTCGCTCGGCTGCTGCGCATGGGAGCCTGACATGCATCCGGCCTTTTCCATCATTTGCTTCACCACGCTGGCGGGTTGCGCGCAGGGGTTGGTCACGGCGCTGGCCGTGGCGGCGCTGGCCGGTGCGGCGCCGGCGTCGGGCTTCCTGGTCATGGGGCTGGGCGTGGCCGAGGGGTTGCTCCTGGCGGCGCTGGCCGCCTCGTTCCTGCACCTGGGCCGGCCCGAGCGGGCGTGGCGCGCGGTGCTCATGTGGCGCACCTCCTGGATGTCGCGGGAGGTGATCGTGCTGCCGGCCTTCATGGCCGCGGTGGGCGCTTGGGGGCTGATGCTGCTTCTCGGCGGGGAGCCGGGCCGCATCGTGCCGTTGCTGGCGCTGCTGCTGTGCGCATTGCTGTGGCTGTGCACGGCCATGATCTATGCCAGCCTGCGCTTCCTGCAGGAATGGGCCCATCCGCTGACGGTGGTGAACTACACGCTCATCGGCTTGAGCTCCGGGCTGGTGTTGACCGGAGCGCTGGCCGTGCTGGACGGCGAGACGGCCTTTGCCGAAGCGCTGGCGCCCTGGGCCGTGGCGGTGACGCTGGTGGCGCTGGGAACACGCTCGCTGGCGCTGCGTCGCAACGCGAGGCTGCGCCCCCGTTCCACGCTGCAATCGGCCACCGGGGTGCACGCCGAGCGGCTGGTGCAGAAGTCGATGGGCCTGTCGGGCGGCTCCTTCAACACGCGCGAGTTCTTCCACCATGCATCGCAGCTGGTGCTGCGGCGCATCCGGCTGTGCATGCTGCTGCTGGGCTTCGCGTTGCCGGCCGTGCTGGTGCTGTGGGCACTCGGCGGCGGCCCCCTGGGCTCCTGGGTGCTGGCCGTGCCCGTGCAGACCTTGGGCCTGCTGGCCGAGCGCTGGCTGTTCTTCGCGCAGGCCCGGCATCCGCAGAACCTGTACTACCAGGTAGCGGGCTGAGCGGCGGCGCGTGTCCGGCGCACGCGCTGCATCGCTTTCAACGAGGGTGGCCTCGCCGCGTCAGCTGTGAAGTGGGTCGGAGGGCGTGCGGCGGCCACGGGTGTAGCGCTGGGCGGCGCGTGGTGGATGGGTCAAGGCCGACCCGGCGGGGCGGCACGCACCCGGTACGGCCGGGGCGCGGTTCGGCCTGCAGGCGTGCCCAGGCCGTGTTTCTTGAATGGCCCGGTACCGCGCCGCCGCGGGCCGGGGCCCATCAGACCTGCCGCCATCGTCCCGACCAGGCGCCAAGTCCGGCCCGGCTGCGCTTTGGCGGCTGGGTCGCGGGGTTTGGCGCCCGGACGCACGGGCGGGCTGTTTGCCCCGAGGCGGGCCCGACCCAGGAGATACGCCATGGCCCAAGGGTTTCCCGCAGCGACTCCCGGCAGCTCCGCCTCCGGCACCCGGCAGCCGGACTACACCGCGCCGCTGGTGGTGCTCACCTCGCTGTTCTTCATCTGGGGCTTCATCACTGCGCTGAACGACATCCTGATTCCGCACCTGCGGGCGGTGTTCACGCTCAGCTACGTGCAGGCGATGCTGGTCCAGTTCTGCTTCTTCACGGCCTACCTGGTGATCTCGGTACCGGCGGGCCACCTCGTCAGGAGGCTGGGCTACAAGCGCGGGATCATCGTCGGCCTGGTGGTGGCGGGTCTCGGCTGCCTGCTCTTCTACCCGGCCGCCGGCCAGGCCTCCTACGCGTTCTTCCTGGGCGCGCTGTTCATCCTGGCCTCGGGCATCACGCTGCTGCAGGTGGCGGCCAATCCCTACGTCACCGTGCTGGGGCCGCCGGAGACCGCCTCCGCGCGGCTGAACCTGACCCAGGCCTTCAACTCGCTGGGTACCACGCTGGCGCCGATGCTGGGTTCCGTGCTGATCCTGGCCGTGGCCGTGAAGCCGGCCGAGGAAGTCGGCCGGCTGGGCGCCGCGGAGCGCGCGGCCTATGCCGCCGAGCAGGCGTCCTCCGTGCAGTGGCCCTACGTGGGGCTGGCGGCGGTGCTGCTGCTGATCGCGGTGGTCATCGCGCTGTCGAAGCTGCCCGCCATCCGGGAGTCCGAGCCGCCGGCGGAGCTGCCGCAGGATGCGCCCCGGGCGCTCCATCGCACGCATGACAGCGCCTGGCAGTACCGGCACCTGGTGCTGGGCGCGCTGGGCATCTTCCTCTACGTCGGCGCCGAGGTCTCGATCGGCAGCTTCCTCGTGAACTTCATGGCCGAGCCCGCGGTGGCCGGGCTGCCGGAGGAACGGGCAGCCCGCTACCTGTCGCTGTACTGGGGCGGCGCCATGGTGGGCCGCTTCATCGGCGCCGCGCTGCTGAAGAAGGTGCGCCCGGGCCACCTGCTGGCCTTCAACGCACTGGTGGTGGCGGCGCTGCTGGTGCTGGCCATGCTCGTCGCCGGGCCGGTGGCGATGTGGGCGCTGCTGGCGATCGGGCTGTTCAACTCCATCATGTTTCCGACCATCTTCAGCCTGGCCATCGAGGGCCTGGGCCGGCACACCGGCGAGGGCTCGGGCGTGGTGTGCATGGCCATCGTCGGCGGCGCCATCGTGCCGGTGGCCATGGGCTTCTTCGCCGACCGCATCGGGCTGCTGTACGCGTTTTTCGTGCCGATGCTGTGCTACCTCTACATCGCCTACTACGGGCTCAAGGGCCACTGCGCGGACGCCGAGCCGGTGCCCGCTGCGCAGCGGCGGGCCTGAAGCGGCGCGGCACGGGGCTTGCCGGGCCGCGGACTTGTGCATGTCCGGCCTGAGGCCGCGGGAGAACACATGATGGAACAGGACCAGCTGCGCCGGCGCGTCAACGAGGTGGCGCAATACGCCGAGGACGCCAAGCGCGCCTCCTACGGCAACGCGGTGCCCGCCGAGGTGCGCGAGTGCGTGGACAAGATGTACTGGCAGGCGCGCCAGGCCCGCGAGGCCTGCACCGCGGTGCCTCAGCAGCAACAGCAGTCCGCCGGCCCGGAAACGGTGCGCTCGCTGGTGGAGGAGCTGGAGCAGCTGGGCGACCGCGCGGTGGCGGCCTGCCAGGCCAGCGGCAACGTCGATCCGCCGCTGCAGCAGGCGGTGCAGCGCGCGCACGAGGAGTTCTCCCGGCTCAAGCAGCAGATGCAGTAGCGAGCTGGCGCGGCCGGGCCGCCGCGCAGCATGCCGCCGGGGCATGCGAGGCATGAGAACTTGTCGTTTGAGCCGGCCGGGCGCGGTTCCTAGCATCCGTGCATCGACGCCACCGCAACGACAGATGGACTCTTCCGCCGCCTTGCCCCGACCCGTCTCCTTCACTGCCGCGGATGGATACCGGCTCAACGGTTTCGCCTGGCAGCATCCCGGCCCGGGGCGGGAGCGCCCGGTGGTCTTGGTCAACCCGGCCACCTCGGTGCGCTGCCGCTACTACGCGCGCTTTGCCGCCTTCCTGCATGCGCATGGCTTCGACGTGCTTTGCTACGACTACCGCGGCATCGGCGAGTCGCGCCCGCGCAGCCTGCGCGGCTTCGAGGCGGGGTGGATCGACTGGGGCCGCCTGGACTTCGAGGCGGCGCTGCAGTCCGCGTCAGACCGCTTCGCGGGCCAGCCGGTGCAGGTCGTGGCGCACAGCGTCGGCGGCTTCCTGATCGGGCTGGCGGCCTCCAGCCACCGCGTCTCGCGCGTGTTCAGCATGGGCGCGCAGTACGCCCACTGGCGCGACTACCACCGCGCCCGGCGCCTGCGCCTGCTGCTGAAGTGGCACGTGGTGATGCCGGCGCTGACCGCCGTGCTGGGCTACTTCCCGGGCCGGCGCCTGGGCTGGCTGGAGGACACGCCGCGCGGCGTGGTGCGCGACTGGACCGCCCGGCATCCCCGCTTCGAGGACAACTGGCGCCGCGGCGCGCTGGTGCTGCCGCAGGCCGAGATCGACGCGCTGGTCGCGCGCTTCGCCGCGGTGCGCGGCGAGACGCTGGCGCTGAGCCTGGCTGACGACGAGTTCGGCACGGTGGCGGCGGTGCAGCGGCTGCTGCGCTACTACCGCAACAGCGCGCGCACGCACCTGCACCTGAAGCCCGAGGCCATCGGCCAGGCGCGGGTAGGCCACTTCGCGTTCTTCCACAGCCGCTTTGAGCACAGCCTGTGGCCGCTGGCGCTGGAGTGGCTGCGCCACGGGCGGCTGCCGGCGCAGCCGCGGGGCGAGGTTTTTGCGTTGCCGCCTGAAGAGCCTGCGCCTGAGGCGCCGCGGCCGGTGTTCCAGGCCGCCGCTTGCTCAGCGTCGCTCCCATCGTGAAACGATCCGTCCGCACGGATTCCAGCCGTGGACTCGCCGACTGCTCAGCGTTCAGCCGAGGGCCTCGGCCGGCATCTCGGGCAGCCGGCTGGCAAGCACCTTGTCGATGATCTTGCCGTCCATGTCCACGATCTCGAAGCGCCAGCCCTCCCATTGCACCGTGTCGCTGAGCCTGGGCAGCCGGCCCGTCATGAGCATGATCATGCCGCTCAAGGTGTGGTAGCGGCCGCGCTGCTCTTCAGGCACGGCGTCCAGCCCCAGCCGGTCCTTGAGCTCGGGCACCGGGATGTGGCCGTCAAGCAGCCAGGAGCTGTCCTCGCGCTCCACGGCCCAGGAGGTTTGCGGGTCGCGCGGCTGGAATTCGCCCGTGATGGCCTCGACAAGATCCTGCAGCGTGACGATGCCCTGCAGCTGGCCGTACTCGTCGATGACGAAGGCCATCTGCACATCCGAGGAGCGGAAGTTGTCGAGCAGCTCCATCCCGGTAACGGTCTCGGGCACGTACAGCGGCGCTTGCAGCGGTTGTTCCGCCAGGTTGCGCGAGCCCCCCTGGAGTGTGCGAGAGAGCCATTGCCGCGCGTTGATCACGCCCAGCAGGTTGTCCATGCCGCCCTTGACGACGGGAAAGCGGGCATGGTCGGACTCTTGAATGATGGCCAGGTGCTGCTCGAAGGACGCGTTGACATCGAGCATGGCCACGTCGGCGCGCGGCACCATCAGCGAGCCGATCTGGCGCTCGTCGAGCCGGAACACGTTGCGCACCATGGTCTGTTCATGGGGCTCGATCACGCCAGCGCTCGTGCCCTCGGCCAGCATGGCGTGGATCTCCTCTTGCGTGACGGCGTTGTTGTTGCCGTCCTTGACCCCCAGCAGCTTGAGCAGCGCTTGCGTCGAGACCGACAGCAGCCTCACGAACGGCTTGGTGGCGATGGCCAAGGCGTCGATGGGCCGGGCCACCAGCCGTGCCAGCGTCTCGGGATGCGACTGGCCCAGGCGCTTGGGCACGAGTTCACCCACGACGATCGAGAAGTAGGTGATGAGCACCACCACCAGGCCCGTGGCGCCGTAGCCCGCATAGGGCTGCGGCACGCCCAGGCCGTCGAGCCAGGCCGCCAGCGGCTGGGCCAGCGCCGCCTCGCCGACGATGCCGTTGAGCACGCCGATGGAGGTGATGCCGATCTGGATGGTGGAGAGGAATCGGGTGGGGTCCTCACCGAGCTTGACGGCCGCCGCGGCGGCGCTGTCCCCCTCGTCGATGAGTTTCTGGAGCCGGGCCTTGCGCGCGGTCACGAGGGCGATCTCGGACATGGCGAACAGGCCGTTGAGCACGATGAGGGCGACGAGTAGGGCTACTTCCATAAGTGCGCCCCATGCCGGGCGCCGTGTGTTGCAAAGTGTTTGGGACCGCAGGAAACGGACCTGGTTCCCCGAACCCGCGCCATTTCGGCAGCGAAGCGCAGGAGTCAACCCGCGCAGGCCGCCGCCTCGGCGCCAATCCAGCCCATGAACTCCCGCACCTCCGGTGCTGGGCTTGCCTCGGCCTGGATCAGCCAGTAGTCCGCCGGAGCCGGCAACGGCGGGCCGAGCGCCACCAGCCGCCCGTCGGCCAGCATCGGTGCGATCAGCACGCGCCGCCCCAGCGCGATGCCCTGGCCGGCGACGGCCGCGTGGATGAGCTGGTCGTACTGGTTGAAGCGCAGTACGCCGCGGGGACGCAAATCCCTCCAGCCCTGGCGCTCCAGCCAGGGGCTCCATTGCAGCCAGGGTCGGTAGGGTCCGTCGAACTCCAGCAGCACCTGCGCCTGCACGGTTTCCGGCGCCGACAGTGCCGCCAGGCCCAGCGAGGGATGCGCCACCGGCACGATGTCCTCGCCGAACAGGCGTTGCGCCCCTGCCGGCATGGCCTCGCGTGCGCCGTAGCGGATCGCCAGGTCGATGCCCTCGGCCTGCAGGTCCATTGCGCGGCTGTTGGCCGAGACGCGCACCTCGATGTCCGGATGCCGTTGCAGGAAGGCGCCCAGCCGCGGCATCAGCCACAGCCCGGTCACGCCGATGGTGGAGGTCAGCGTCACCATGCGCCGCCCGGTGCGACCGGTCAGCGCGCCCACCACGTCCTGCAGCTGCTGCACCGCGCTGTCGGCGCTGCGGAACAGCCGCTCGCCCTCCGGCGTGAAGGCGATGCTGCGGTGCCCGCGCACCAGCAGCTTCAGCCCCAGCGCCTCCTCCAGCGCCAGGACCTGCCGGCTGACCGCCGACTGCGTCAGGCACAGGTCCTGCGCCGCCAGCGTGATGCTCATGCGGCGCCCGACCGCGACGAAGCCGCGCACCAAGTCAAGCGACGGGAGGCGAAGAAGCGGGGCTGACATTCCTGAAGCGCATGCGTTGCTGACCGAGAACTCGTTTGAGGCGTTCTCCTGCCGCCAGTGTAATGGCCGCATCGCGGATGCCGCTACCCGGCGTGGGAGCGGCCGGTCAGGAGCAGTCAATGAATGCGGTGGTGGAATGCGAAGCGGACCGGCGCAGCCGGCCCTGGCGGGTCGTCGTGGCCGGCGGCCTGGTGATGGGGCTGGCGCTCGGCGTGCGGCACGCGCAGGGCATCTTCCTGATGCCGGTCACGCTGGGCCACGGCTGGCCGCGCGAGGCTTTCGGCTTCGCCATCGCGCTGCAGAACCTTGTCTGGGGCCTGGCGCAGCCCATCACCGGCATGGTGGCGGACCGCTTCGGCTCGCGCCGGGTCGTGGTCGGCGGGCTGCTGTGCTACGCGGCGGGCCTGCTGCTGATGTCGCGTGCGCCCACGCCCACGGCCTTCACGCTCTCGGCCGGGCTGTGCATCGGCATGGGCCTCTCGGGCACTGCCTTCGGCACGGTGTACGGCGCGCTCAGCCGCCTGGTGGCGCCGCAGCAGCGCAGCTGGGCGCTGGGCATGGCCGGCGCGGTGGGCGGGCTGGGGCAGTTCGTCGTGCTGCCCGCGTCGCAGGGGCTGATCGGGCAGCTCGGCTGGGCCGGGGCGCTGGCGGCGCTGGGCCTGGCCTGCGCGCTGCTGCTGCCCTGCGCGAAGCCGCTCAACGACCGGCCGGCCGCCGCGTCGCCGGGCCGGCAGCGGCTGTCCAGCGCCCTGCGCGAGGCTTTTGCGCACCGCGGCTTCTGGCTGCTCAACCTGGGCTTCCTGGCCTGCGGCTTCCAGCTCGCGTTCATCGCGGCCCACCTGCCGGCCTACGTGCTCGACCGGGGCTTGCCGGCGCGGCATGCCGTGGCCGGCCTGGCCCTGGTGGCGCTGGCCAACGTCGCGGGCACCTACGTGCTGGGCGCGCTGGGCGGGCGGCATCGCCGCAAGCACCTGCTGGCCGGCGTGTACCTCGCCCGCTCGCTGGCGATGGCCGCCTTCGTGCTGCTGCCGCTGAGCCCGTGGAGCCTGTACGCCTTCTGCACGGTGATGGGCTTCCTTTGGCTGGGCACGGTGCCGCTGACCAACGGCCTGGTGTCGCAGGTGTTTGGCGTGCAGTACATCGCCACGCTGTTCGGCTTCGTGTTCTTCGGGCACCAGCTGGGCGCCTTCCTGGGCGTGTGGCTGGGCGCGGCGGTGTTCGACGCAACGCGCTCCTACGACGCGATCTGGCTGGCCGGCATCGGCCTGGGGCTGCTGGCCGCGCTGCTGCACTGGCCCATCGACGACCGGCCGCTCGTGCGCGCCGCGCCGGCCGCGGCATGAGGGCCGTCCTGGGGCTCGCCGTGGCCGGCACGGTGGCCTGGGTGTTCAGCCAATGGTTGCACCCGGAATACATTCTCGACTTCGTGGCCGGCCTGGCGTTCTGCGGCCAGGTGCGGTGATTTTCGGCACGCGGGCGGAAGGCCTGGGTCCTGGCACGGCATCCGAAACCCGGATGCTTGCGGTATGCGGCGAAAATGCCGGCTTTGACCTTTGACCCAGGACGTCAGCGTCCACCCACCCATGAAGCACACCCAACAGCCGCCCGCCGCCGCACCCGTCCACAAGAAAAAGAGTGCGCCGGAGTCGTCGCTGGCCGCCGCCTTCGACCGCGTGGCGAAAAAGAGCGGTTTCGAGAACTGGAAGGAGCTCGACCGCGAGGCGCCCCTGCCCACGCGCTCCACCGCGCCGGTGCGCGCATCCATCGACCCGGACGCCAAGCCCGAGCCGCCGAAGATTTCGGGCAAGCAACAGGCAGCCGGCCAGGGCGCAGCGGACGTGTCCTTCGCCGACTTCGTCAAGGGGGCGCAACAGCTGCCCAAGGCGAACAAGCGCGCCTGATCCCGGCGCACGCCGGACGCCGGCCCACGGCGTCGGGCCCGCCGCGCGGCCCGCGCGCGGTGTCCGGACC
>JAEYPG010000681.1 GCA_023410975.1 Pseudomonadota bacterium | reverse complement strand
GGGCAGCGGCAGATCCTGGAGGGCGTGCGCTTCCTGCGCCAGTACGTGCCGGGCTTCGAGCACTGCTACGTGGTCTCCAGCCCGTTCCAGATCGGCGTGCGCGAGACCCGCCGCATCCAGGGCGCCTACGTGCTCACGCGCGAGGACGTACTGGCCGGGCGCGACTTCCCGGACCAGGTGGCGCGAGGCGCCTACCCGCTGGACATCCACGACGTCGGCCACAGTGGCGCCGCGACCGCGGGCCGGGTCGCGGGGGGAGGAACGGACCTTTCGCGCCTGGAGCGCTCCTACGGCATCCCGGCGCGCTGCCTGGTCGCGCAGGGCGTGGACAACCTGCTGGCCGCGGGCCGGGCGCTGTCAGCCACGCACGAGGCGGCCGGATCCGCCCGTGGCCAGCCCGTGTGCATGGCCACGGGCCACGCGGCGGGCGTCATGGCGGCGCTGGCAGCCATCCACAGCGTCGCACCGGCGGGGCTGGATGTCGCGGCGCTGCAAGCCGAGCTGCGCCGACAGGGCGCCGTGCTCGAGAGGAACTGAAAGGCAAGCCCCAACGAAAGGAGACCCGGCATGCAGCGCAGAACCGCCCTCTTCCTTCTGGCCGCCGCAGGGCAGGCCCTCGGCGCGGCCACTGCGGCCCAGGCCGCCGACTATCCCACCAAGCCCGTCCGCATCGTCGTGCCCTACCCGCCGGGCGGCTCGGCGGACCTGATCGGCCGCATGGTGGGCGAGCGGCTGGCGCAGTCGCTCGCCCAACCCGTGGTGGTGGACAACAAGGCCGGCGCCAGCGGCTCCATCGGCAGCGATGCCGTCGCCCGCGCGGCGCCCGATGGCTACACGCTGCTGGTGGCCATTTCGGACACCCATGCCATCAACCCGGCAGTGATGCCGCACCTGCCCTACGACCCACAGAAGGACTTTGCGCCGGTGGCCCTGATGGCCACGCAGCCCATGGTCCTGGCTGTAGGACGCAACATGCCCGCACGCTCGCTCGGCGAGTTCGTGGAGCTCGCGCGCCAGAAGCCGGGAAGCCTGACGTACGCGTCCAACGGCAAGGGCGGCCTGCAGCACCTGGCCATGGAACTGTTCAGCCGCGCGGCCAAAGCCCGGCTGCTGCACGTGCCGTACAAGGGCGCCGGGCCGGCGCTGTCGGACGTGATCGGAGGCCAGGTCGACGCGCTGTTCATCAGCCTGCAGGGCGCGGGCAGCAACATCGCCGCGGGCAACCTGCGGCCCCTGGCCGTGGCCGCCGAGCGACGCCTGGCCGCGCTGCCGGGCGTGCCCACGCTGGCCGAGGCCGGCTATCCGGGCCTGGCCATCACTCAGTGGTACGGCTTGATGGCGCCGGCCGGCACCCCGGCAGCCATCGTCGAGCGCCTCAACCGCGAAGTGAACGCCGTGCTCGCCACGTCCGAGGTCGCGGACAAGCTCAGGTCCGCCGGCACCGAGCCCGCCGGTGGCACCCCGGAGCAGTTCCGCGGCTTCCTTGGCGGCGAGGCCCGCAGGTGGGCTGACGTTGCCGCGTCGGTCGGGGCACGACTGGAGTAAGGCAACCTGGCCGGGTCTTGCCGCGACGGTCCGTGGAGGCACTCCCAGGAGGGACGGCGCGCTCGTCGGGACCCAGCCTGGGCAGGCACCCGATGCCGGTTCGGCGTACCCGTTTCGGACAGCTGATCGGCTTGCCCGCCCTCGCCTCGTTTCCGCTCTCATTCCAGCTCGTTCTTGAAAGTGAAGCGGCCCGTTCGGGCTGAACCTGTCGAACGGCTCAGGGCGAACGGTGTTTGCTTCACTCTCGAAACAGAACTGGCATCAAGCCAGTGCCCCCAGGCCCGGTTTGATTCCAACTTCAGTTTGGAAGTGAAGTAATGGTCCAGGGCCAAGCGATGATGGACCGCACGCGCTGGGAATCACGTTCAAGGCTGTGCCGTGCATGTTCGAGGTGATCTTCAACGGCTTCGAGGCTATCGAAGAAGCGGTTGTGGAAGTACTTCTCCCGCAACGCGTCCCACACGTGCTCCACGCGGTCGAGCTCGGGCGAGTACGGTGGCAGGAACAGCGGTCGAACGTTGGGGGCGGCCACTGCACGGCCGCGTCGTCTCGTAAGCAGGTCCGCTGCACCGACAGCAAAGGCGGTCTGTGCAAACGCCGACGCCATGAAAAAGCCCCGCCAGGCGGGGCTTCTGCGTTGTCGGAGCCTGGTGCTGCCGACAACGCCAAAGATCTATCAAGGTCATTATGTCAGCGGTTTGCTGTTACAGCTGCCTTCCGTGGCGCTCGGCCCTGTCGGAACAGGCGGCATCCATGCGCTGCTGCCAGCGCTGCCGACTCAAGTCATGTGCTTGCTGACCAGACCGGTCATCTCGAACATCGTCACTTCATCCTTGCCCATGACGGCTTTCAGGGCGCCGTCGCACAGGATGTTGCGCTTGTTCGCCGGGTTCTGCAGGTTGCGCTGCTTGATGTAGTCCCAGATGCGCTTGGTGGCTTCCGTCCGGGGCAAGGGCTCGGTTCCAACGATGGCGGCCAGTTCAGGACTAGGCGTCAAAGCCTTCATGAAGGCGCTCTTCTTCGGGGTGCTGCTCTCGGCCAAAGGGATTCCTCAAGTTCAAAGGCCCGCAGCATACTGCCCCGGAAATACCGGGCATCGTGTTTCGGAGAAGTCGGGGACAGGAATGGTTGCGTCGCTCACGGCGAAGCTGCGGCGACGACAGCTTCCAGCAGGCCCGGGAATGCGGCCTGCACGCGCGCCAGGCAAAGCGCGTTGATGTGAGTCGTGCCTTCCACCCGGGTGTGGAGCAAGCCGGCCTCGCGCAGCACGCGAAAGTGGTGCGACATGGTGGACTTGGAGCGCCCGGCATCCAGCGCACTGCAGCTGGCTTCCCCCTCGTGGTAGAGGCGCATGACGATCCCCAGCCGTACTGGATCGCTCAGCGCATGCAGCACCTTCGCCAAGTCCATCGGTGCTGCCCGAGCCGCGTCGTGCCGTTCTGGTGCTGGCTGCTTTTCCTTGCGTCCCATACGCCCTTGCCTGCCGAGGTCAGCCTTCGTCCCCGCCGGTGGATATAGTTCGAACAATATCGAACTACACTGCTCTCATCCAGCAGGACAACCCGTGCCTCACCTGTTCGAACCCTATGCCCTGAAGGGTGCATCACTGCGCAACCGCATCGTTGTATCTCCCATGTGCCAGTACATGGCCAACGACGGTACCGCAAGTGATTGGCACCGCGTCCACTACGCCTCGCTTGCGCGTGGCGGCGCGGGATTGGTAATTATGGAGGCCACCGCCGTGTCGCCCGAAGGCCGCATCACCTGGGCCGACCTGGGGCTGTGGAACGATGCCCAGGCCGAGGCCCTAGAGCCGATCGTCGCGTCGATCCATGCGGCGGGCGCGGTGCCTGGCATCCAGATCGGCCACGCCGGCCGCAAGGCCTCGGCCAACCGTCCATGGGAAGGTGACGACCACATTCCCGAAGGCCAGCCGAACGCGTGGACCACGATCGCGCCCTCGCCCGTGGCCTTCGGCGAGGGATTGCCTCGGGTACCCCGCGAGATGACGCTGGACGACATCGCCCGCGTGCAGGCGGACACCGTCCAGGCCGCGATTCGAGCCCGCGACCTCGGATTCGGGTGGCTGGAGCTGCACATGGCCCACGGTTACCTGGCGCAGAACTTCTTTTCGCCGCACTCCAACCAGCGCACCGATGCGTATGGTGGCAGCGCCGAGCACCGTGCCCGCTTCCTGCTGGAGACCCTGGTCGCGGTCCGCAAGGTCTGGCCCGAGGAGCGGCCGCTGGCGGTGCGTCTGGGCGTGGTGGAGTTCGACGGCAACGAAGCCATGCTGGACGAGGCAGTCTCGTTGCTGCAACACATGAAGCGCGAAGGACTGGACTTCGTGGACGTCTCCATCGGCTTCAACACCCCGAAGGCCAACATCCCCTGGGGCCCCAACTTCATGGGCGGCATTGCCCAGCAGGTGCGTCAAGCGACGGGGCTGCCCGGGACAACAAGCTGGTACATCTCCAAGCCCGCGGATGCCGACGCCCTGGTCCGGCAGGGCAAGATCGATTTGGTCACGCTGGGCCGTCCGCTACTGGCCGACCCTCACTGGCCCTACCGTGCCGCCAAGGAACTGGGCGTCGACAATGCCGCCTGGGCGACCCTGCCGCCACCCTACGCCCACTGGCTGGCTCGTTACCGCTGAGGCGGCGTGGCATGGGCCGCGCTGCTGCCAGTCCAGACGGCCCGCGTACGACATGCGCCCAAGGTTCCAGCGACGGCCCGTGGCGTTGTAACGGGTGGTGGAGCCATCAAGCTGGGCTTCAGTGCCAGCAACCCGTAGCCAGGTTTCAGTGAAGTGGTTGTGTGGTGGCCCCCAGCCGGCGTGTCGGAGAGAGCCTACATCTCGTGGCGGTGGCGGCTGGCTGCTGGGTCGGCTGCCCAGCTTCACACTGCCCGGCATGAGCAATCCCTGGTTGAAGAAAAACCCCTATCTGAGCCTGTGGCTCAGTGCTGCCAACACGATGGTCGGGGCAGCGCGGGGCCATGCGGGAGAGACCACGAAGAAGCAGGCCGCTGCAGCCACGCGCCAGATGACGCGGGCCGTGCTTGATGCCTGGACCGCCCCATTCGCCGTGCCGAAGCCTCGTCGGCGCAAGCCCCGGTAGGTCTTGAATATCGAGCTCAGACGGCTGCCTCGGCCGCGCAAGCTGCAGCCAGTTGGGTCGGCACCTTTCAGAAGCAGGCCTGAAAGCCAACGCTGTCACGGCCTTCGCCGACAATTCTCGGCACACACCTTCTGATTGCGCCCCAGGAGCTTCTTGCTCACCAGTTCCGAGACGGGTTTGTGTTGGCCGCACCGGAAACACGACATCATGGTTGAGCAACCACCCAGCGTCACAGGACCAAACGATGATCCGGGCTTCTTGGTCGTGTATCTCAACCCGTCGCCGGAAACCGTCGTCGTGGTGTCGCTGTCGCGGTAGTAGTAGTCCATACCCACCCAGTCGAAATGAACACTGGCCCATGGTAGCGCCCGAAAGCCACAACTGGCGCACCGGCCGGAGTTGCCTGCCCAATGGCTGCTGCCACGCACGTTCTCATGTGTGCCGGGCTTCGGTCTCTCCCTGCATTTTCGTATACGTGCATTCCGGCCCGCAATAAGTTGACTAAGCAACTATATGCTCGAAAGCTCGATTGTAGGTTCGTCAACCGAACATTATTGAATGGCAGTTCTCGAACTGTCGTTCCCATGACCGGCACAGCTTTTCCGAGCACTCCGCATCACGACGGCGGCCTCTGACGCGCTTTCGCATGGCTAGCCTGTGCAAAGTTCGTAGCGCTGGCTTTGGTGCAATGACCAGGCCATATCTTCCCGGCGCTTGGCCGCCGTTCAAGCAGCCACCGCAGGCGTCGGCGCCGTCACGCTCTCCAAAGGCTTGGGGCACGCGCCAGAATACGGCCCATGATCGAGCTTTCATTGCCTGCGGGCCTTGTCGCTGTGGTGGGCGGCGAAAGCACCGGAAAGACCCGCTACCTGCGCGAACTGGCTGGCCAGACCCAAGACACGCCGCCACCCAGATTGGACCGTGATGCCGTCTGGCTCGATCTCGGCTTGCCGGGACTCGACGACTGCAGGCCGCAAGACGTGTGGGATTCCTTGCGCACGCGCTGCCCGCGTTGGAACGTCGCTCTCCTGCAGGACCTGGTGCTGTCACTGGGGCTGCAGCTTCATCTGGACAAGACCTTGTCGATGCTCTCCACGGGGACTCGCCGCAAGGTCGCTCTCACGGGGCTGCTCGCGGCCGAGGCGACGGTGACCTGCCTGGACCAGCCCTACGCGGCGCTCGACATGGCCTCGGTCCGTGTAATCCGTGAGTTTCTGCACGCCAAGGCCGACCATGCAGCGCGCACCTGGGTCGTTGCCGACTACGAGGCCGATGTGAACCTTCCGTGGCGGCGCATCATTCGGCTGGGGTGAGGCTCCTATTTCCCGAGACACCTTGCACGCGCGAAAGCCCGTTCTTGCCGAGGTATCCAAACACGAGTGGGCGCTGCGTATGGGCAACAGCCTGTGGTACCCACCATTGCATGAACCGCAGCGCCAGCCCCTCAGGACGCTGGCCTGCGGCGACGGCACCGGCCATCAACCTTTGGGGCGCACAGAACGCGGGCCCCATCCCGGCTGGGATCGAAACGGCATGCACCCTCGTTTCCGATACCTGACATGGTCGGACAGTCGACCTGCACACGACGCTGGTGGGCCAGTCCGCCTTATCCGGCAATCGACCTTGAGCCGGAGATGCCGCGGGGATGCGCGTAGTGATCTATACCCGCACCGGACCTGCACTTGACGTGCTTCAGGTGGTTGATCGGCCCGCGCCGCCGTCCTCAACCGGAGGTCAACGACGTTGCCTGGCCGACCCGCCGCTGGCATCAGGCGTTGCCGTGGTGTCGGCCTGCGCCAACAGATGGGCGACCAAGTGCTCCGCAGACGGAGTCCATCCCGGGCCGGACTCGTTGGCCATCGTCTCGGCCAGCCATTGGAAGAAGTTCGCTCGCACGATGGGCTTCTTGAGCCCCGTGGCGGCGAAGTCCTTGAGCAGGTACGCAAAGCGCTCCCGGGCGAAGGCCTCGAAACGCTTGAGGTAGTCGTCCCGTACTTCAACGGGCAGCTCGGGCCAGTGCGCCTTGGCGCTTTCCACGCGGCTGGCCCGGAAGCCTTCGAGCGCCCGCCGCATGCCTTCTTCCGGGCTGGGCTGCCGGATTGCGGCGGACCCGGGGTGCTGCACGGCGGTTTTGGTCTGGGCGAGGGCTCGAACCTTGGCCACCACCAGGCCTGCTGGGTTCTGCAGGCCGGTGGCGTGCAGAACCCCTTCGACGCTGGCCTGCACATCCTCGCTACCGTACTCCCGCACCAAGCTCTGCGCGACCTTTGCGTGAACGCCAACGCTTACGGCGCTTTCCACCGCGGACTGCTCCTGCTCGCTGAGCCCAGCGTCGCGCAACGTCGAGAACGACTTGCGCGCATGGATACGGAACTGCAGTTCCTTCACCGCCCTGCCTTCCTTGATCAGGATCGGTTCCACCACGAACTCGTCCTGGACCGCGTTGAGCTCCTTGACAGCCTTTTGGACCACGTCGCGGTTGAAGTAGCGGAACTCGCCGTAGCGCTCTCTCGATTCGGCTTTTTGCCGGCCGTAGCGCAGTTGCGAGCGGATGCGGGCGCTTTCGTCGGACTCCCCGGTAAGGATGGGAACCCAGTCTTGCCATGGACGGCGCATCGTCAGCCCGCTGGGGTTGGTACGGTAGCGGCAGACGATCTCGTAGAGGCTGAGCGTGGAGTTCAGGCCAATCTGCGCCACCACCCCCAGGGACAGCATGTAGTAGTGCTGGTAGGCCCTCAGTTCCTTGAGCAGCGTGGGCGGCAGCGACCATTCGATGCACTCGCGGCCCGCGGCATTGGTGACGAACTCGACACTGCCCAGCAGCTGGCTAGATGCCCACGTCCGGACCTCGCCGGTCTGCGGATTGCGCACCGACTCCGACCATTCGACGAGCGTGCGCTGGCATTCCCGGATGCTCTCCTTGATGTGGGCGTGATCCCGGCTGGAGAACGAGGCATCGCGCATGAGTGTCTTGACAGGGATGCGCCACACCATGCCATCGGCGACCTTGGCGGGATCGCTGGTGAGCGAATAGCTCACCAGCAGCAGCCATGCCTTGCGGCTCCATAGCGTGATGCGGCGGGTCTTGGGCTCCAGCACGGCCATCTCGACCGGCTTGCGAACCGTCCGCAGCGCGCCATCGGCTCGCCGCAGCGTGTGCGGATCGATTTCGGCAGCGCCCAGCGTTGGCATGCACGCTCCCGCAGCCACAGGTCTGGCGGCTCCTTCCTGGCCATCGAACAACGCAGGCTGGATTCGGGATGTCGATCGAAGGGGCATGAATTGTGAGATCACCGGGGGTCGTGATTCTCACAGCGAACCAATCGTCAGGCAATGCCAAGTTGTGCTTTGTGCGGCCCTGAGTTCTTGCTGACTCACGCTTCTGGACAAGCGCTTGCATCCAATTGAGAAATACATGGTTCAGTCAGTTTGAAACACTAATTGAAGAACGGAAAAACGCTTATGCGACAAGCACTTGCATGCATCAACGTGAGCGTTTCTGTGCCGCACTGTGAGTGCTTCTGTGCGCTGGCGTGAGTGGATATGTGCCCACCGGCCACGATGGCGTGAGAGCTTCTGTGCCAAGCAGTGAGTGGAAATGTGCGCCTGCCGCGCTCGTAAAAGTGAGAGCTTTTGTGCTGCGCGCCGCGCTCGCCTTGTGCAGCGGTTTCAAGTCAAGGTGATCGTGCTCCTGCACGTGATCCGGTCTGGCGGCCGGCATGGTGCCGGGCACCACACTGCTCATGGAGTACCGCACGGATCGTTTGCTGTTGTGCTTATGCGACAACCTGATGGCTTTGCATCAACGTATAGTGCGGACCGCTCAGAAACGGTTGCCGAAGACAAAAATGCCACCGCAAAAACAATTTATCTTCGAAAAGGAAAAATATGGCAGCTGATCCGATGCCTGACACACCTTCCCTTACCCGCGGCGTGACTCTGGACGATCTCAATCAGCTGGATTTCCAGATCAGCTCCATGATGGAGCGCATCCGCTCGGCGATCTACCGGCCCACCGGCGAGAAGCGTGCGCCCAAGTTCAACGCGACGCAGCTGGCTGCGCTGTGCGGTAAGTCCCACGCAGCGATGCTGCGCCTGCTTGAGAAGTCCGCAGAGTTTGGCCTGGCCAATGGCCTGGTGACCGACGCGTCAGGCAACAAGATCGCGCAGCACCGCTCCTTCTCGCTGGAGGAGACGATCGACTGGGTGCGGCATGTCGGCGGGCGTCGCTACGTGCGGCAGGAAGGGCAACCCGGCAGCGTGATCTCCGTGGGCCTGTTCAAGGGCGGGATCGGCAAGACGACGCTGGCGACCTCGCTGGCGCAGGGGCTGTCGCTCAAGTCGTATTCCGTGCTGCTCGTCGACCTTGATCCGCAAGGCAGCGCCACGGCGGTGATGGGGTCCAACCCAGGCGACGTCAGCGCGGAGGAGACGGTAGAGCCGGTGACGCGGGCTCCGGGAACAGAGGGGTACCGGGCCTCGCTGGCGGAATCGATCCGGCCTACGTACTGGAGTGGGGTAGACCTCATCGCGGGCTCTACCAGCCTCTTCGCGTCGGAGTTCTATCTGCCCCTGCGCTCCATGGAGGCCCAGCGCGAAGGCAAGCAGTTCAACTTCCTGGAAGTGCTCAGCCATGCGCTGGCGCCGCTGCGCAGCGAGTACGACTACATCATTCTCGATCTGCCGCCAGCGCTGTCGTACCTGACCATGAACGCATACTGGGCCTCGGACGCGTTGGTGCTGCCGGTGGTGCCCGAGGGGCTGAGCCTGCAGAGCTCGGTGCAGTTCTGGAACATGTTCACCGACCTGGCCGAGACGATGCGCCGGGTGTCGGACCGCGAACGGCTCTTTGCCTGGCTGGGCGTCGTGCCGAGCATGGTCGAGTCACACAAGGGCCGCGTGCAGGAAATGCTCAAGTGGATCCGCATGTTCTACGGACAGTACGTGATGAGCAGCGAGCTGCCGCTGACGGAGGCGATCAAGACCAGCGGCACCGAGCTGGCGACGGTGTACGACGTCGAAAAATACGTCGGGTCGGCCAAGACCTATGAGCGCGCCCGGGTGGCGTTCGACAAGTTCGTCGACGAGGTGGACCTGATGACGCGCCGCCATGTATGGAACGAGCCGGTTTCGGAGGAATGACATGTCCAAGGGTGTGAAGTCCCATCTCAGCGGTATCACGGCGATGCTGCAGGACGCGGCGCCGGTGACGCTGCGCCCGCGCGGCACTGGTGCCATCGGCGCGCCGGTACAGCTGGCGCAGCTTTCCGCCGGCTACCAGCAACTGCAAACCAAGGTGCAGGAACTCGAGAGCCGGGCTGGCCGCCCGGTTGTGCTGCGGCTCGACGCCTTGCGGCCCAGCCGTTTCCAAACCGCCGGCCTGGATGAGACGCGGGTTGAGAACCTGCGCGCCAATCTTGAGCACAACGCGCTGGCCACGCCGGTGGTGGTGCGCACGGCCGGGGAGGGCAGTTACGAGATCGTTGCGGGGCACCATCGGGCTGAGGCGTTCCGGCGCCTGAACCGGGAAGAGATTGATGCCGTCATCAAGGACTACGCCGATGATGAGGCGATGGCCCTTGTGTTCTTCGACAACTTCCTGGCGCCGGAGATTCCAGACTTTCACAAGTACCTGGGGTTCGAGCAGATCCGCCGTGCCAGCGGGATGTCGCAGGAGGCCCTAGCGAAGAAGGCAGGCGTCAGCCGCTCGCTCGTAACCCAGTTGTTCAGCTTCGAGCGGCTGCCTGCCCAGGCACTGGAGCTTATTGCGGCCAGCCCAAGTGCCGTGGGTGCCAACTTGGCTCAGGGACTGGCGCAATACGCCGCTGACCAGCCGGAGCGGGTCACGCAGGCCATCCGGCTGGTCATCGAGAAGCAGATTGACCAGTCCAAGGCCGTCGCGATGTTCCGCGAGGGAGTACCGAAACCGCGGGCTGCTCCCGCAACACCGGTGGTCATCCGCAGCGGACGCAAGACCTTCTGCGATGTGCTGGCCAGTGGCAACCGTGTGGTGGTGCGTTTCAAGTCCGCTGAGGATCAGGTCCGGGCAGCCCAGGCCATCGAGGAGCTCTTGCGCAATCTCGCCAAAGACGAGTGAAGCATCCGCACGACAAAACCAAGAGGGCCATGCGGCCCTCTTTTTTGCCTCGCAGGGGCTCCGCCGTGAGCGATGCGAGCCCACGCAGTAGGGCCGTTTGCAAAACCCCAAGCAGGCCGGTGTGGTGCGCGGGACGATCTGAACCGTATATGAGGGCGCCGGGGGCTGTCGCTCTGTACACGGTGCCGGCCACTCCAGTGTCTGCGTCAAGATCCAGCAGGCAGGCGACCAGATGGCGCATGCACTGCGGCAAGGCTCGGCGCGGATGGTGCCCATGGTCGATAGGTTTTGAACTGCGGTGGTGCCGGCGTGGAACGCATCCTTCTGAACCATCGGTGCGGGAGGATTCGAGGCAAAGTTTGGCGTGCCGTCTCGGCGGGGGCGGTGCCACAGCTACCTCAGCTTCCGTGGCAGCCCACACACCGCACCGTTGTGCGCGGCCAGCCGATCCATGTTGAGGAACTTGCGGTACTGCGCGTCGGGCCGGGAAGGTTTGCTTGCCGCAGCTCATGTGTCGGGCGATGTGTAGCGGGCACCACAAGCTGCGATGTTGCTCAACAACAGCGGTTTGGAGTGTGGGCTGGCCGGGAAATGCACGGACCTTTCCCCCATGAAACACGGAAGCACCGCGCAGCGACAAATGCATTCCGATGGGGAGCAACAGCGCCATGGGTCTGAGCCAACTCTTGCCCATCACAAGTTTCAACCTATTGGGCGTGCCCCACGCCCGCTCCTCCAATCCCGAACTGCCCAGTGCGAATACGCATGTACAGCGGTGTGGAAGAGATTCAGCTACGTCGCTTGGCTTCCACTTTGATAGATCCTGTTTCTCAAGCGTGGCAGCTTCCAGCCAGTGAAGCGAGCCGGGCATGCGGTTGCGGTCAGGGCGAACGCGGGCATTTAAGAAAAGGGTCCGTTCCCTACTGAAAGGCCGCCATTGGTGGCCCGAAACTCGGGGGCAGGCTCGTCAGGACAGCGAGGTCACTGGTATCGGGACTCCGTCCCCGCCCATCCTTGTAGGCGCTGTCCGATGAGGAACTGTACGGACCGTACCCATGGTCGCATCCCATGTTCTGCGTGATCCGAGGTCAATGCGCGTCGTGCTGTGATGCGGCGGCACAACGTCGACGATGCTCAAGAATTGTCTGAAGCGTCGCGCGACCGCCTGCCGTCAAACTTCGAGCCCTGGGCTGCGAAGGGACAACACCGCTTGTGTCGGCAAGTGACGTCCGGCGTCATCGTCGTCGGTTCAAAATGTGTGTTGCTATAGTATAGCGGCCTTATAAATCAACAACTTAGATTCAAGACCCAGCTGGATCGGCCAGTCTGGCCTGGGTGAAGGGTGTCCTTGACCGGTCATGCGGACGTAACCGCAATCGCAGCCGTGAGAACTTTTGTGCAGAACAGTGGAGCGATGCCGCGGCCACTGCAGTGTGTCAACGCTGATCTGTGAGAGCTTTTGTGCAGAGCCAAGCTGGCCATTGGAGTCGCAAACAAACCTCTGTTTTGCAGTCCGCAATCCATGGCGTCCTTCCTGATCTCTTACCTCGGCGAGGCAACGATCTGTCGCGACCTTTTGTCAAACCAGGAGCCTCGCTGGAGCGGTTTGCGGTACTCGATGACACCTTTTGAACGGACGCGTTCCTGTTCAACTGGAGCGTTGGCAGCAGCAGGCCGGTCCGTGGGTTTTGTGTTCCCAATGAGGCGGCGTCATCGTGGCTGGTAGCAAACCGAAGACACGCCCAGGGGCCGTGGGATACCCATTCAATGCCCTGTCACGGTCACACTGTGGGGCAAAGGCAGTTGGCTTGGTGCGGGCGTCAGCGGTGGTGGAGCGCCAGTCGATCGTGGCATGGCTGGCGTTGCGGTGATCTTCCCACGTGGCAATCTCGCTGGACAGAAGAGAGCGGCTGCCCATGCGCTGCGGCTGCAGAGCACCAGACACGTGTCGTGCAGTGCGCTCCCAGTGCCGTGAAACCCAAGCCACTGAGACCGCTCCAAGCCTTCGAACCCCGCGATCCCTACCTTGACGCCAGGAATTCCTGCACCGCCTTGACCGTCGCGGCGGGTGCCTCTTCCATCAGCCAATGGCCGGCGCCCGGCACGACCAGTTCCGTCACGTCCGAAGCGGCACTGCGCATCACCACCGCCTCGTTGGCGCCAAAGGACTTTTCGCCGCCTATGGCCAACACCGGCATGGTCAGCCTGGTTTGCATGAGTTCGGCATTGTCCTGCGCGTCCTTGCGGATCGATTGGAATTGGGCAAACGCGGCGCGCATTGCGCCGGGACGGGCATAGAGCCTGGCGTAGTGCGCGCGCGTGCCTTCGTCGATCTTGCGCGGGTCGCCCGCGAAGTCGTTCCAAAAGCGGTCCAGGTAGATCCGTTCACGGCCCTGCACCAGGCGCAGCGCGTCCTTGCCGCCAAAGTCGAAGTGCCACAGCAACGGCAGCCGCACGATCTGCTCCCAGGGCGGGATGCCAGGGACCGGCGCGTCCATCACCACCAGCGTGGCGGTCTTGTCCGGGTAGCTTGCCGCATAGGCGTAGGCCACCATCGTGCCGATGTCGTGGCCGATGACATGGGCCTTGCCGATGCCCAGCTTGTCCAGCACGGCGCGGATGTCGGCCGCCTGTGTTTTCTTGTCGTAGCCGCCCTCAGGCCTGGAGGACAACCCCATGCCGCGCAGGTCGGGGACGACGACACGGTGGTCCTTGGCCAGGGCCGCCGCCATCGGTGCCCACATGTCGCCGGTATCGCCAAAGCCATGAAGCAGCACCACGGCCGGCCCCCTGCCGCCGATGCGCACGTGCAACGTGGCGCCCTGGGTCGGGATCTGCGCGGACTTGAAGGTGGACGGGTAGGGCCCGGGCTGGGCCAGGGCCGGCAGTGCGGCCGCCAGGAGGAGCAGTCCGGCCCCGAGCGCGCGCCTGAAGTCGTTGAGCATGATCTGTTCCCTTGGCGGCTCAGGTGCGGGTGATCGATACGCCGCCGTCCACCAGCGATGCCGTGCCGGTGACGAAGGCCGAGTCGTCCGAGGCCAGGTACAGGACCGAGCGGGCCAGTTCCTGCGGCTTGGCGACGCGCTTAAGCGCGTGCAGGCTCGTCACGAAAGCCTGCGACTCGGGCGTGTGGTTGTTGGCCCGGTACATGTCAGTGTCCACCGCGCCGGGCAGGACGGCGTTGACGCGCACGCCCTGCGCGCCGAACTCGGCGGCCAGGGCCTGTGTCAGGCCGATCAGCCCGGACTTGCTGGCGGCGTAGGCCGCCATGCCCGGGAAGCTGAAGCTGTAGCCCACGAAGGTGGAGGTGAAGATGACCGAGCCGCCTGTGCCTTGCGCCAGCATCTGGGCAATCTGGTGCTTGGCGCCCAGAAAGGCTCCAGTGAGGTTGACGGCCAGGGTGTCGCTCCAGCCCGTCTCGGACACGTAGGTGCTCGGTCCGCCTTCGCCCAGCGTGCCGGCATTGTTGAAGGCCACGTCCAGCCGGCCGAAGCGCTCCACCGCCAGTGCCACCAGTGCCCGGGCGTAGTCCTCCGAGCGCACGTCACCGGCCAGGGTGGCGGCTTGCCCACCGGCGGCACGGATCTCCGCGGCGAGGTCATCAAGCTCGGGTTGGCGGCGGGCCCCGAGCACGGCGTGCGCGCCTTCGGCAGCGAAGAGCCGCGCCGTGGCGCGGCCGATGCCGGCACTGGCGCCGGTGATGAGGGCAACTTTTCCGGACAGGCGTCCCATGGCGATCTCCTGAGGCAAGTTGATGTGTGCGGAGCAGTGTGGGTGGCTGAGACCGTTCGGAATAGAGTGTGGAAAATGGACCTGCTTTCCGGGAAATCCGAACAATGCTGAAGCTCGATGGACTCGCCAGCTTCGTGGCTGTGGCCGAGGCGGGCTCCATCAGTGGAGCGGCGCGGCGGCTGGGTCTGTCGAAGTCGGTGGTCAGCGATCGGCTGGCCGAGGTGGAGCGCACGCTGGGCGCGCCGCTGCTGCACCGCACGACGCGCAAGCTCAGCCTGACCGAGGACGGGACGGCCTTTCTGGAGCGGGCTGTGCGCATCGTGCGCGAGGTGGAAGCGGCCACGGCCGATATGGCGCAGCGGCGCGGCACCCTGTCCGGCCCCTTGCGGGTCTCGGCGCCGGTCACCTTCGGCCGCATGCATCTCGGGCCAGCGCTCTATCCTTTCCTGCAGCAGCACCCGCAGTTGGAGTTGACGCTGGAACTCGACGATCGGCGCGTGGATGCTGCCGCAGACAGTTTCGACGCGGTGGTGCGCCACGGGGCGCTGGAAGACTCTCGCCTGGTGGCCTGGGAACTGGCGCCAAGCCGGCGCTTGCTGGTAGCGGCACCTGGCTACCTGGAGCATCACGGCACGCCGCGCTCGCTGGAGGAGTTGCAGCGCCATCGCGGCATCTTCTACGCCAACCGCGGCGTGGCGGACTGGCGCCTTGAGGGCCCGCAGGGGGTGCAACTTGTACGTGCGGGCATGGGGCTGCGCGTCAACAACGGCGATGTCATGCGCGATGCGGCCGTGGCTGGGCTGGGCATTGCGTTGCTGCCCAGCTTCATTGCCGGCGACGCGATCCGCGCGGGCGCTCTGCACGTGATCGACATTGGCCCGCAAGCCGCAGTGGAGTCCATCTACGTGGCACATCCGGACGGGCAGCGCGCCTCGGCCAAGCTGCGGGCTTTCGTGCAGTGCCTCAGGGATGCCTTTGGCACGCCGCCTTACTGGGAAACGCAGATCCCGGCCGGCTCACTGTCGGCACCGTGATCTGCGCACCTCAAACCGGGAATAACACTGGCCACTGGATGCCACTGCCAATCGGCGCATGCCCGCTGAGCTCGCTCAGATCACGGTCCGCTCCATAACCAAGCCGGTGCTCGCTTGGTGACGCGGCACCCTACGAACATTCGGACCTCATGCGGGAGTCCGACACCGCGTTCGTCGCGGCTGAGACCAGTGACTGCACCCGGAAAGGGATGCTGTTGGCCATCGATGCCGCCGGGCCACGTATCCGAAACCTGGGCTGTCGAAGTCGACCGAAGTTGGGTCGGCCGCGACAGTCTGGACAGCAGCCAGACGCAACACGTCACGCATGGCATGGGACAACATCGGCGCGCGGCAGGCTCGAGAAATTGGCATCGCGGCGTTATGTCTACGGTGCGTTCCAGCCGGTGCTGGTGGCCTTGAGTCGAGTAACGGGGGTCGAGGCGTCGCAGTGGGTCGCGCAAAGTGGCAGCATGAAGCCGCCCCAATCCTTCTCAACCCCGCTGCTCACGCCGGCGCTCGCGCAGCATGAACAGGTAAAGGCTTTCCACCTTTTCGCGCGCCCACGGCGTCTTGCGCAGGAACTTCAGGCTCGACGACACGCTGGGCTGGCTGCTGAAGCAGCGCACGGGCACCCGCTCGGCAAGACCGGCCCAGCCGTAATGGTTGGCCAGTGCTGTGACGATCATCTCCAGAGTCATGCCATGGAGTGGGTTGCGCGGCTGGGCCGGAGGCGGTGTGATGTTGCTCATCGCGCATTTTCGCAGTCCCCCGCGCCGATACTGTCCGTCGCTGCCCAGCGAGCAACCTCCGGGGTGGCGGGGCTTGAAGTCCTGCGTATTTCGGCGATCGTGACCGGCCATTTCGGCCATCGTGACCGGCGTCCCGAACGCCAACTTTGACGTGGCGTCCGGCATCGTGACCGCCGGTTTCGGCGATCGTGACCGCCACGACGGGTGG
>JAEYPG010000670.1 GCA_023410975.1 Pseudomonadota bacterium | reverse complement strand
GGCCAGGCCTGCGCCTGCGCCCCGCCAGCGACCGACACGCCGGCCAGCGCCGCGGCGCCCAGCGCCAGCA
Source organism: Pseudomonadota bacterium (assembly GCA_023410975.1). Classification (GTDB taxonomy): domain Bacteria; phylum Pseudomonadota; class Gammaproteobacteria; order Burkholderiales; family Burkholderiaceae_C; genus Azohydromonas. The sequence continues at coordinate 10,823 of JAEYPG010000670.1, read as the reverse complement.
GGTGCCGGCGGGACGAGCGGACGGGGGCCGCCAAGGACGGCGCGCCCGCCAGGGCGCGCGAGGATGAACGGATCTTCATGCCTTGTCTCCTGTCATGGGCGGCACGGCGCCGCCCGGTTGTTGTGGAAACAAAGTTAGGTTGCCGCATTCACCCCATCAATCACGCTGCGCGCACAAACGTTACGGGCGGCGTAACGATGGCCGTAACGGTGCAGGCCAGGGCTCAGACCAGCTCGGCTTTGGCGCTGCGGCACACAGCCACCAGCCCCACCAAGTTGGGGTCGCGCTCGCGCGTGCGCAGGAACACCAGCGCGATGGTCTGGCGCATGCGGTAGCGCTCCTGCAGCGGAATCAATTCCACGCCTGCGGGCAGCGCGCGGCGCACGCGCCCGGGCAGCAGCGTGCAGCCGATGCCGCCGTGCACCAGGTTCATGAGCGAGAAGATGTCGCCGGTCTTCATCACCACGTTGGGCGTGAAGCCGGCCAGGCGGAAGGCCTCCACGAAGCCGCTGGAGGTGACGAAGCCCTCGGCCAGGCTGACGAAGCGCTCCTGCGCGCAGGCGCCCAGGTCCACCTCGCGCAGGCCGGCGTAGCGCGAGTCCGAGGGCGCGGCGAAGTGCATGTCGTCCTCGAACAGCGGCTCCAGCTGCATGTCGGGCAGCTCCGCCGGCAGCCCCAGCAGCGCGGCGTCCGCCGAGCCCTCGCGCAGCTTCTGCAGCAGGTCGGCATTGGAGCCCAGCACCAGCTCGGTCTGCACCTCCGGACGGCGCTGCTTGAGCCCCACCACCAGCCGCGGCACGGTGCGGCTGGTGAGCGAGTACAGCGAGCCGATGCGGATGCGGTCCGACCCGTAGCCCGCGGCCTCGCGCGCGGCGCGGATGCCCTCCGACATGCCGCGCAGCACCTCGCGCGCCGCGTCCGCCAGCACCTGCGCCGCCGGCGTGGGCAGCAGGTTGCGGCCCTCGTGGCGGAACAGCGTGCAGCGCAGCCCGGCCTCCAGCGAGTGCAGCGCCCGGTGCACGCTCACCGGGCTGGTGTCCAGCCGCTCCGCGGCGCGGGCCAGGTTGCCCGTCTCCATGAAGGTCAGCAGCACGGCCAGCTTGCGGAAGCTGACTTCCTCGGCGATGGGGTATTCGTTCATGGGCCGGATTAAGGCACGCGCGCACGCCGGGCGCGAAGGCGCCCGGCTGCGCTAACCCGCCATACCGGCCAGCAAGAAACCGGCTTTCCCCGTTCGCCCTGAGCCCTTCGACAAGCTCAGGAGAGCCTTGTCGAAGGGCAGGCGCTCGGCGGTCGCCGCAGGGCTTCGACAGGCTCAGCCCGAACGGGCTTGGGAGTTTGCAAAGCCCTTGGGGCTCCTCTCAGGCCAGCCTGAAGCGCTGCACCGCGCGCGACAGCGCCAGGGCCTGGTCCTTGAGGCTGGCAGCCGCGGCGGCGGACTGCTCCACCAGCGCGGCGTTCTGCTGGGTGGCCTGGTCCAGCTGCGCGACGGCGGTGTTGACCTCGCCGATGCCCTGGGCCTGCTCGCCGGCCGCCGTGGTGATGCGGCTGACGATGTCCGAGACGCGGTGCACGCTCTGCACCACGCCGTCGATGGTGCGCCCGGCGTCCTGCGCCTCCCGGGCGCCAGCGTCCACCCGCTTCAGGCTGTCCTCGATCAGGCCCTTGATCTCGTGCGCGGCGGTGGCGCTGCGCTGCGCCAGCGCGCGCACCTCGCTGGCCACCACGGCGAAGCCCCGGCCGTGCTCGCCGGCGCGGGCGGCTTCGACGGCCGCGTTGAGCGCCAGGATGTTGGTCTGGAACGCGATGCCGTCGATCACGCCCACGATGTCGCCGATGCGCCTGGAGCTCTGGCTGATGGCATCCATGGTCGTCACCACGCGCAGCACGGCTTGGCCGCCCTGCCCCGCCACCGAGGAGGCCTCACGCGCCAGACGGTCGGCCTCGCCGGCGGAGTCGGAGCTCTGGCGCATGTTGCTGGAGATCTGCTCCACGGAGCTGGCCGTCTGCTGCAGGCTGGCCGAGGCTTCCTCGGTGCGCGAGCTGAGGTCCTGGTTGCCGGCCGCCACCTCGGCGCTGGCCGTGCCGATGCTGTCCACCGAGGTCCGGATGTCGCCGACCAGGTGGCGCAGCGCCTCCTGCATGCCGGCAATGGCCTGCAGCAGCTGGCCCACTTCGTCGCGGCGCTCCGCACGCAGCTCCACCGTGAGGTCCCCGCCGGCGATGCGCTGGGCCGAGGCCTGCGCCGAGGCCAGGGGCCGCACGATGCTGCGCGTCAGCAGCCAGCCCAGCACGCCGGCCAGCAGCGCGCACACCACGGCCGCTCCGGCCAGGCGCGTCTTGGTCGTCGCCAGCGTCTCGTTCATGTGCTCGCCCAGCGCGGCGCTGCGCCCCTGCTCGTAGCGCGCAAGATCGGTGGCGACGCCCACGTAAGCCTGAGTGGTGGCCTTGAAGTCCTGCGTGGCCCGCACCAAGGCCTCGGGCTCGGCCGGCGGCGATTTGAGCAGCACCTCGCGCTCCGCCAGGTACTGCGCCCGGACCTTGGCCAAGCGCTCCATGAGCGCGGCAGCCTCGGGGGTGGTCTCGATCTCGGCGAAGCGCTTCTGGATCTCGGTGGTGCGCACCGTCACCCGCTTCATGTCCTCGCCGAAGTGATCGACCAGCGTCTTGTCCGCGCTGTAGATGAGGGCCAGCGCGCGCTGCGAGTTGAGCACGATGTTCTCGCGCCACTCGGTGGCGAGCTGCTGCCGCTGCGTCTGCAGCCCGTTGAGCTCGTGAATCTGTTCCTGCGCCGCGCCCAGCTCGACGAAGGCGGTGGCAGCCAGGATGGCAATGAGTCCGACGATGCCCGCGAAGCTCAGGGCCAGGCGGGTGCCGATGTTCCAGTGAAACAGCTTGGTCATGGGAAAACGGTGCGACTTGTGAACCGGCGTGGGGCCGGGATCAAACCGCTTCCTTCGGCACGCTGGGCACGTCTTTGAGCTGACTCAATGTAAGAACCGGGTAATCCATGACCGATTCCCGATACTCCGCCCCGGTCCGCAGCCGGCGGCGCGGCAAGGGCCTCGCCGATCAGCCCGGGCGGCCCGGCAGCGGCAGGCGCTCCACGGCCTGCTCCAGGTGCAGACTCACCACCGCGGGGGCCGCACCCCGGTCGGTGATCGATATGCGCACACCGGACAGCGGATGGCGCTGGTGGAACTGGTCCAGCACCGCCAGCCAGGTGGCCTCGCTGCCGTGCGTGGACGTGCGCACCTGCACGTGGCAGCCGTTGCCCAGCGAGGCATCGGGCTCCAGCAGCAGCTCCATGCGGCCGGCCTCCAGGTCGCCCACCCGCACCGGCGCGAAGACGCCGACCGGGCGCACGCCGTGGAACTCGAAATCCAGGGTCTCGATGCCCGCCGAGTCATTCATCGCCAGCTCCTTTTCTTCAGCAGTGAGGCATTCGCCGACTACCTGGTCGGCAAACGCCTTGCCGTCGAGCCTGGCCCCAACCCTCGCGGCGCATGGCCGCCGGATCAGTAGGCGGGCACCACCTGCGGCGTGCTGTAGTCGCGGCCCACGCCGCGCAGAGCCCGAGCGAGGTTGCCGCGCGCCGGCTCGCTCAGCGCGTCGAGGTTCACGACCCCTTCGGCATCACAGGGGAAGCTCAGCCCCCGTCCTGTGAAAAGACAGTTGAAGCGCAGCAGGAAACTGCCCTTCTGCTGGTTGCCGGCCTTGAGGGCCGAAGTGGTCGCGTAGGTGCCCGGTGTCGTGTACATGCTGCTCTCCTCCGCACACAGGACCGGCGGCGCGGCATGGTCGGCGCCGCTTCCCGCTTCGCTGCCCTCACGGCGCTGGCACCGCGCCCCGTCCTGCATGTGACACAGCGTAGCCACGGCAACCGCTCGCCACACGTGCACTTTCGTCATCAGCCGGACACGGGTTCGTGCCGCACGCTCGAAACCGCGCCGGCCGGGCAATTGGTCACATCCCAGGGCCGCAGCGGACATGGCCGGCAAGAGCGTGGGCGTGACGCGCGGCGCCATCGAGGTCAGCAAGATCGCCCCGTCACCGCCGACATCGTTCGTGCACGCCGGCCGCATCCACGAGACGGGGCCGCCGCAGGCGCTGTTCGGCGATCCGCAGCCGCCGGAGCTCATTCCAACTTCGGGTCGTCGGTGAAAGATCACCGTTCGCCCTGAGCTTGTCGAAGGCCCTGCGGGCTGGCTGCGCCGAGGGCTCCGACAGGCTCAGCCCGAATGGGTTTACTTCACGCTCGAAGCAGAACGGGCATCCAGCGGTTCTTGTCGGCGCTGCACTGGAAACGGAACCGGGCCGCCCAGGCGGCCCGGCATGCACACTCAGCGCTTGCAGCGGCGCCTCAAGCCGCCCGCGGCGGCGCCACCGGCGCCAGCGAGGCGCGCAGCCGCTCCCGGGCGTCTTCGGCCGTGGCGGCGGACTGGCCCAGCGCGTCCTCCACGTTGCCGATGTGCTGCAGCATCAGCGTGGCGGCCACCTCGAAATCGCCCTGCTCGATGGCATCGACGATGCGCGCATGGTCCTCGCAGGACTCCTGCGCGTCGTGGGTGGACTGGTAGAGCGTGGCCACCAGCGTGGTGCGCGCCGCGAGGTCGCGCAGCATGTCGGCCAGCACTCGGTGGCCCAGGCATTCGGCCAGGCAGACGTGGAAGTCCGCCAGCATGAAGGCGCGCGTGGCCGGGTCGGATTGCTCGATGGCGGCCTGCTCCTGGGCCAGGTGCTGGCGCAACCGCTTCACCGCCGACTGCAGCGGCCGGCCCTCGCCTTCGAAGCGCTGGCTGGCCTGCGCCAGCAGCCCCGACTCCACCGCGCGCCGCGCCGCGAAGGCGTCGCGCGCCTCCTCGGCCGAGGGCTCCACCACGTACCAGCCCTTGCGGCTGCGCACCTCGACGAAGCCGCGCGCCTGCAACTGCATCAGCGCCTCGCGCACCAGGGTGCGGCTCACGCCGAACAGGTCCGCCAGCTCCTGCTCGCCCAGGCGTTCGCCCGGCTGCAGGCGCTGGGCCAGGATGGACTCGACGACACGCTGGGCAATTTCAGACTGGCTGGGCATGGAAGTGACTGTATCGGTTCAGGCGTTGGCCCCGCCGGTGCGCACCAGCGTCGGCGTGACGTCCGGCGCAGCTTCCACGTCGCCCAGGTCCTCGTCGGCGACACGGCCGTCGAGCACCGCATGGGCCCGCTCGCGGTCGATGTCGCCTTCCCAGGCTGCCACCGCCACCGTCGCCACGCAGTTGCCAATCAGGTTGCCCAGGGCCCGCGCGATGCCCATGAACCAGTCCACCGACAGCACCAGCACCAGGCCGATGGCGGGAATCGCGGGCACCGCATGCAGCGTGGCCGCCAGCACCACGATGGCAGAGCCCGGGACGCCGTGCGCGCCCTTGGAAGTCACCAGCGAGATGGCCAGGATCGTCAGCAGGTCCGCCATGCCGATGGGCGTGTTGGTGGCCTGCGCGATGAACACCGCCGCCAGCGTGATGTAGATGGAAAAGGCGTCCAGGTTGAAGGAGTAGCCGGTGGGAATGACCAGGCCCACCGTCGAGTCGCGCACGCCCATGCGGCGCAGCTTGGCCATGATCTGCGGCAGCACGCTGTCGCTGGAGGTGGTGGCCAGCACCACGGCCAGCTCCTCTCGCAGGTAGCGCAGCAGCTTGAAGATGTTGAAGCCGGCCAGGCGCAGGATGCCGCCCAGGACGACGACCACGAACAACGTCACCGCGAGGTAGAACAGCGCCACCAGCATGCCGAGCTGCTTGAGCGAGCCGATGCCGTACTTGCCCACCGTGAAGGCGATCGCGCCGAGCACGCCCAGCGGCGCCAGGCGGATCAGGATGCCCATGATCTTGAACAGCACGTGCGAGAGCGTGTCCACGAAGTCCGCCACCGGCGCACCGCGCGGGCCGAGCATCGACAGCGCGCAGCCGAACAGCACCGCGAACACCAGCACCTGCAGCACGTCGCCCGTGGCGAAGGCGTTGACCACCGTGGTCGGTATCAGCTTCATCAGGAACTCGACCGTGCCGCCGCTCTCCAGCTTGCTGGCGTTCTCGGCATAGGCGCTCATGGCCGAGGCGTCCAGCGCCTTCGGGTCCACGTTCATGCCCACGCCGGGCTGGAACACGAAGGCCAGCACCAGGCCCAGGCCCAGCGCGATGGTGGTGACCACCTCGAAATAGACCAGCGCCTTCACGCCGACACGGCCCACGCGCTTGAGGTCGCCCGCGCTGGCGATGCCATGCACCACCACGCAGAACACCAGCACGGGAATGACCATCTTGATCAGCTTGATGAAGCCGTCGCCCAGTGGCTTGAGCTTCACGGCGAACTCGGGCACCAGCAGGCCGACCAATACGCCGGCAATCAGCGCCAGCACCACCTGGCCAAAGAGGGAACGAAGGAATCGGGGCATGACGTTCTCCAACAGCACCAAGCAACAGGGTCTTGTGCCCAAGCTTGTATGCAAGCAATGTAGGCAACAGTCCAACGGTTGCCTTTGGGGTTTACCCCGTCGATTGACGCGATGCGACGCATAGCTGTAATGCCGGCGCGCCTATAGGAGAAGTGCCCAGGGTTGGGGCAGGAGCCAGGGCAGCCGCGGGTCACGCACGATCCAGGCCATGCGCGGCGCTGGCCGCGATCCGGCACGATTCAATTCAACGAGGCGGCCGGGATGCCGTCGCCGCACCGGTGAAAGCCGGCGTTTACGTTAGCCGGGTCGTATCCCGGCCGGCGCGGATGCCGGCCTTTGCGGGCACAAGGAAGGAAATTCGGACCCGGACTGGAAGCGGGATCAGCCCACCCGCTCCATCTGCGTCGCGAACACGCCGGTGCGCTCGACGTAGCCGGCGGCGGCATGCTCCAGGCGCTGCACGTCCTCGTCGGTGAGCTGGCGCACCACCTTGGCCGGTGCGCCCAGGATGAGGCAGCGGTCAGGGAACTCCTTGCGCTCGGTGACGATGGCCCCGGCGCCCACCAGGCAGTGCTTGCCGATCTTGGCGCCGTTGAGCACCACGGCCTGGATGCCGATGAGCGAACCTTCGCCGATGGTGCAGCCGTGCACCATCGCCTGGTGGCCCACGGTGACGCGCTCGCCGATGGTCAGCGGGAAGCCCGGGTCGGCATGCAGCACCGCGCCTTCCTGCACGTTGGACTGCGCGCCGATGACGATGGGCTCGTTGTCGCCGCGCGCCACGGCCTGGAACCAGACGCTGGCCTGCGGGCCGACCCGCACGTCGCCCACCAGCGTCGCCTCGGCGGCCACGAAGGCGGTGGGATCCACGGAAGGGGCTTTCTCACCCAGGCGGTACAGCGGCATGGCCAGTCCTTTCGGCTTCAGGAAGTAGCGGGAACGGAATCGCAGGCGACGGCCGCCTGCGCGCAACAGGGCGCCGATTCTCCCGCGCCGCCCGCCTACTTCACCCGCTGCTTCTCCAGCTTGCGCGTGAGCGTGCGCCGGTGCAGGCCCAGCCGGCGGGCCGTCTCGGAGATGTTGAAGCCGGTGTCGGCCAGCGTCTCGTGGATGCGCTCCCACTCCAGCGTCTTGAGCGAGGTGGCGCGGGCCGTGAGCTCCACCTCGGCGTCGCCCTGGGCGCGGCCGAAGGCGGTCTCGATGTCATCGGTGTTGGCGGGCTTGGCCAGGTAGTGGCGCGCGCCGAGCTTGATGGCCTCCACGGCGGTGGCGATGCTGGCGTAGCCGGTGAGCACCACGATCACCAGCGCCGGATCGTGCTCGTGCAGGAACTGGACGCAGGCCAGGCCCGAGGCGCCGCCGCTGAGCTTCAGGTCCACCACCGCGAAGCCCGGGCGCTCGGCCTGCACCAGCGCCTGCACCTCGGCCAGACTGGCCGCGCGCAGCACCCGGTAGCCGCGGCGCTCGAAGGAGCGGTGGAGCGTGCGGGCGAAGGCCTCGTCGTCCTCGACGATCAGCAGTTGGCGTTCTTCATCAGTGCTCATGAACGGATGGCTCCGGTTCCGGCAGCGCCAGCGCGGCCAGCGGCAGCCGGATGGCGACCTCGGCGCCACCGCCCTCACGGTTGCGCGCCTGCAATCGTCCCCCCAGCAGCCGCGCGACGTTGACCGAGAGAAACAAGCCCAAGCCGCCGCCAGGGCGGCCCTTGCTGGACTGGTAGGGCTGGCCCAGCCGCGCCAGCATCTCGGCCGCGAAGCCGGGGCCGCGGTCCTGCACGCGCAGGATAAGCTCGTCGTCCTCGCACGAGACCCGCAGCGTGGGCTCGGCCTGAGGCGCGGCCTCCAGCGCATTGTCCAGCACGTTGCCGATCATCTGCGCCAGCGCGGTGTCGGAGACGATGGGCAGGTCCGGCACCCCGTCGCGCTCGTAGCGCAGCCCCGGCGCCGGCCGTGTGCGCAGCCATTGCGCCACGAAGTCGTCGAGGAAGGCATGCAGCGTGGTCTCCACCGGCGCTTCGCCGCGCGTCTCGCCGGCAGCCAGCAGGATGCCGCTGACGATGCGCTTGCAACGCTGGATCTGCACCTGCATCTCCTCGATCTCCTCGCGCAACTCGGGCTCGGCGGCGAACACCGCCATGCGCGACCAGTCGCCCAGGATCACCGACAGCGTCGCCAGCGGCGTGCCCAGCTCGTGCGCAGCGCCCGAGGCCAGCAGCCCGATGCGCACGATGTGCTCCTCCTCCGCCGCGCGCTGGCGCAGGTTGGCCAGCCGCTCATCACGCTGGCGCAGGTTTCGTCCGATGCGGCCGATGAACAGCACCAGCAGCGAGGCCACCAGCGCGAAGCACAGCAACAGCCCGCCCACGAAGTGGATCGACAGCGCCGCCTCCAGCCCAGGCAGGCCCAGCGGCCGGTGCCACTGCGTCAGCCCGATGAAGCAACCGCTGGTGAGCAGCACCATGGCCCAGCTGTAGTGCGGTTTGAGCAGCACCGCCGCCACCACCACCTGCAGCAGGAACAGGAAGATGAAGGGGTTCGTGACGCCGCCGCTGTAGAAGAGCTGGCCGCTGAGCACCGCCACGTCCACCAGCAGCCCGGCGAACAGCTCGCCGTCCTCCACGTCGCGCGCCACGCGGGCGCGCACGGCGCACACCAGGTTGAACAGCGCCAGCGCGCCCAGCAGCGCCAGCATCTCGGCCAGCGGCAGCGAAATGCCCAGCAGGAAGCGCACGCACAGGATGGTGAGCAGCTGCCCACCCACGGCCAGCCAGCGCAGCTGCACCAGCTGCGCCAGGTTCTTGCGCCCGGCCAGGTGCTCGGCGCGTCCCAGCGCGGCCGGCGCCGAAGGCGCGTCCGCGTCAGTGGCCGCCACGGTGGGACAGCGCAGCCCGCGCCCGCTGCCGGCGGTCGTCACGCAACACGTAGACCGCCGCACCGGCGACCATGGCCGCCAGCACGAACCAGGTGAAGGCGTAGGACAGGTGGTTGTTGGTGAAGCGCACCACCGTCAGGCCCGGGCGGGGCCAGGCCTCGGTCGCCGCGCCGGCAACCGCCGCGGCATCGATGAAGTACGGCGCCACCGGCCCCGGGTGCGCCGCCGCGCCCAGGCCGCGCGCAGTGGCGATGGCCTGCACATCGCGCGAGTACCAGCGCCCGGCCGCCGGGTCGTTGTGCTGCAGCAGGCTGCCGCCGGGCTCGGTGAGGCGCAGCAGCCCCGGCACTTCCTGCACGCCCTGGGGCTCATCGCCGCGGCTGTCGCGCGCACGCTTGTCCAGCGGCACGAAGCCGCGGTTGACCAGCAGCCAGAAGCCCTCTTCCGAGCGCAGCGGCGTCAGCACCCAGTAGCCGGTGCCCAGCTCGGTGCTGGCCTGCACCAGGGTTTCGAGCTCTTGGGCGAAGCGCCCGCGCACGAGCACGCGGCGGTACTCGTCCGCCGTGCGCTCCAGCGTGGGCCAGGCGGCCGGGCCGGGCGCGGGCACCGGCTCGGCCCGCAGCCGCTGCTCGACGCGGGCAATGAGATCGCGCTTCCAGCCCAGCCGCTGCACCTGCCAGCTGCCCAGCGCCACGAAGCCCGCAAACAGACGGGCCGCGCCCGCCAGCAGCGCCACCAGGGCGCCGCGGCTGCGCGGCCCGCGAGGAGAGGGATCAGCGTCGGCCCGTGCCACGTCAGGGGTTCTGCGTCGTCTCGTGCCTGGGCATGTCCATCAGGTTGGTGTTGAGGTGGAACATCACCCAGATCGATCCCACCAGCATGATCACCAGCAGCACCACCGTGAAGATCAGCGACAGCATGGTCCAGCCGCCCTCGGCCTTGGAGTTCAGGTGCAGGAAGTAGACCATGTGCACCACGATCTGCACCGCCGCGAAGGCCAGGATCACCAGCGAGGTGGCGGTGGAGGACTCGATCACCTTGCCCATCACCAGCCAGAACGGGATGGCGGTGAGGATCAACGACAGCACGAAGCCGCGGACGTAGCCCTGCACCGTGGCGTGGTAGCCGTCGCTGCCATGGTCGCCATGGTTGTCATGGCCGTGGTCGTGCACGTGGTCGTGGCCCAGGTCGTTGTGCGGATGCGTATGGACGTGGCTCACGGCAGCACTCCCATGAGGTAGACGAAGGTGAAGACGCCGATCCAGATCACGTCCAGGAAGTGCCAGAACATGGACAGGCAGATCAGGCGGCGGCGGTTCTCGGGGATCAGCCCGTGCTTGCTGACCTGCACCATCAGCGTCACCAGCCAGATGGTGCCGAAGCTCACGTGCAGGCCGTGCGTGCCCACCAGCGCGAAGAACGAAGAGAGGAACGCGCTGCGCTGCGGGCCCGCGCCCTCGTGGATCAGGTGCTGGAACTCGTAGAGCTCGATGCCCAGGAAGCCCAGGCCGAACAGCCC
>JAEYPG010000453.1 GCA_023410975.1 Pseudomonadota bacterium | reverse complement strand
CCAGTACCTGCCCTTCGAGCCGCCGCGCTTCCAGGGCGACGGCGGCCGCGGCACCGGGGGCGGCATGGGGGCCGGGGGCCGGGCGGGCCCGGCGCGCGCCACCGCGGGCGCCGTGCGCGACTACGTGCTGGGCGCCACGCTGCTCAGCGGCAAGGCCGAAGTGGTGAGCTTCGGCGGCCAGGTGATGAAGAACGTGGCCGGCTACGACGTGGCGCGCATGCTTGCGGGCTCGCTGGGCATCCTGGGGCTGATCTGCGAGGTGAGCCTGAAGGTGCTGCCGGTGCCGGTGGCCACGCGCACGCTGCGCTTCCAGCTCGACCAGGAGACGGCGCTGCGCCATCTCAACATGTGGGGCGGGCAGCCGCTGCCGCTCAACGCCAGCGCCTGGTGGAACGGCACGCTGGTGCTGCGCCTCTCGGGCGCCCGCGCCGCGGTGGACTCCGCCTGCACGCGGCTGGGCGGCGAGGTGGTGGACGAGGAGTCCGCCGCAGCCTTCTGGTTGAACTTGCGCGACCAGCGCGACGACTTCTTCCAGCTCGCGGCCACGGCCGTGGCGCAGGGCGGGCGCGCGCTGTGGCGGCTGTCGGTGCCGCAGACGGCCGCGCCGCTGGCGGACCTGGGCGGTCACCAGCTGGTCGAGTGGGGCGGCGCGCAACGCTGGGTGCTGACGGACCTGGACCCGGTGCAGGTGCGCCAGGCGGCGCAGCGCGCCGGCGGCCATGCCGTGCTGTACGCCGCCAAGGACAAGCGCGTGGGCGTGTTCGCCCCGCTGTCGCCGCCGCTGGCGCGCATCCATCGCCAGCTCAAGGCGGCTTTCGATCCCGACCGGGTGTTCAACCCCGGGCGGCTCTATCCGGATCTCTGATTCAAGCTGAAAGGCTCCCGTTCGGGCTGAGCCTGTCGAAGCCCTGCCGCCCGGCTCAGCCGCCGGCCCTTCGACAAGCTCAGGGCGAACGGGGGGAATGAATCGATGCAAACCAATCTCGCTCCCGAATTCCGCGATACGCCGGAGGGCCAGGAGGCCGAGGCGATCCTGCGCAAGTGCGTGCACTGCGGTTTCTGCACCGCGACCTGCCCGACCTATCAACTGCTGGGCGACGAGCTCGACGGTCCGCGCGGGCGCATCTACCTGATGAAGCAGGTGCTCGAAGGCCATGAGCCCACGCGCGCCACGCAGCTGCACCTGGACCGCTGCCTGACCTGCCGCAACTGCGAGAGCACCTGCCCTTCGGGCGTCAACTACGGCGCGCTGGCCGACATCGGCCGCAACATCGTCGAGAAGAAGGTGCAGCGCCCGGCGGGCGAGCGCGCCAAGCGCTGGCTGCTCAAGGAGGGGCTGACCTCGCCGCTGTTCGCCCCGGCGCTCAAGCTGGGCCAGGCGCTGCGGCCGCTGGTGCCGGCCAACCTGCGCGAGAAGGTGCCCGAGAAGACGCCCCCGCGCGCGCACGAGTGGCCCAAGCGCGAGCACCCGCGCAAGGTGCTGATGCTGGCCGGCTGCGTGCAGCCGGCGATGGCGCCCAACATCAATGCCGCCACGGCGCGGGTGCTGGACGCCGCGGGCATCCAGGTGCTGGTGGCGCCGGAGGCCGGCTGCTGCGGCGCGATCCGCTCGCACCTGTCAGACGTGGAGGGCGGGCTGAACGACATGCGCCGCAACGTGGACGCCTGGACCCCGCTGCTGGACCAGGTCGAGGCCATCGTCATGAACGCCTCGGGCTGCGGCGTGATGGTCAAGGACTACGGCAAGGCGCTGAAGCACGACCCGGCCTATGCCGGACGCGCAGCGCGCATCTCGGCGCTCACGAAGGACTTGTCGGAGCTGCTGCCCGACCTGGTGCCGCTGCTGCAGCCGAAGCTGGCGGCCAAGGCGCCGCCGCCCGACGTGCCGGTCGGCACGGCGTCGCGGCGCCTGAGCTTCCACCCGCCGTGCACGCTGCAGCACGGCCAGCAGTTGCGCGGCGGCGTGGAGTCGGGACTGCGGGCGCTGGGCTTCGAGGTCAACCTGGCCGTGGGCGAGGCGCACCTGTGCTGCGGCTCGGCGGGCACGTACTCGGTGCTGCAGCCCGAGCTGTCGCACCGGCTGCGCGACCGCAAGCTGGCGCAGCTGCTGCCCACGCAGCCCGACTGCATCGTCTCGGCCAACGTGGGCTGCATCCAGCACCTGCAAAGCGGCACCGGCACGCCGGTGCGGCACTGGGTGGAGGTGGTGGACGAGGCGTTGGCCGGGGGCTGATCGCCCCTGCAGCGCGGACCGGGAGGTCCGCGCGCCTCGTCCCGGGCCTCAGCCCGAGGCGCTCACCACCACCTCGCGGCTGTCGAAATACCCCTGGAAGTCCGCGATGCGCCCGCTGTCGTCCAGGCGCAGCAGCGTGACGCCGTCGTAGGCCACGGGCTTGCCGCTGGGGTCGGTGCCGTGCGAGCGCCAGAACAGCCCGGCGGCGTGGTCGTTGGCGGTGACCTCCGAGAAGTCGGAGTGGATGTCAGCGAAGGCGCCGCGGTACTGGCGCCAGAAGCCGGCAATGTCCTCGCAGCCCTGAAGTTCCCGCTGCTCACGCTGCAGCATCGGGTTGCGCAGCCGCGCGTCGTCGGCGAAGAGGTCCAGCAACTCGTCCAGCGCCGCATCACCCTGATCCTCCAGGTGGTTCAGGGCGTGGATGAAGCGCTGGGCGGTCTCTTGGGTCTGTTGGGAGGTGGCCATGGGGTACTGCTCCGGTGGGACCGAGGTCGCCGGCGCGTGCAAGCGGGGTGCCCCTGGCGCACTGAACCGGCCTTGACGCCGATCGTCCCTCCTGCCACCCAGCCTACTTCGGCGCCTTGGCCGGGAAGCTCACCCGCGTGATGGTCGCACGGTCCGGCGACACCAAATCGCGGCGCAGGTACACCGAGGTCTGTCCGTCCTGGCGCTCATGCCTGAACACCTGCGCCAGCCGAAACGGCGAAACCGGGTCCTGGAGTGCCGCCTTGAGCACGGCATTGTGCTCGTAGGTTTCGATCACCGGCCCCTCGGCCACCACCACCGCAGCGGCCCCCATCTCGTCGAGCAGCCCCAACACCTGCTGTGGCGTGTCGGCCTTGAGCACGTACTTGTGGCACATGAAGTCCGACGTGCTCAGCAACTGCGAGCTGCGTACCACGTAGTGCTGCCGCACCCGGTCGCGCAGCGCCATCTCGGAAGTGAGCGCGCCCTCCACGCCGGGGTTGCCGTCCACAACCACGGCCAGCCCTTGCGGCTGCGCGCTAAGCAGTTGAGCCACCTCGGCCATGCGCAGATCCACGCGGGGCCGGGTCTCGTACAGGAACTGCAGCCCGGGCATGCTCAGCACCACCAGAGCCAGCGCCGCTGCCGCCCAGGGCCGGGCTACGGCCCAGGCCAAGCGCTGCGACAGCCCCCACGCACCGATGGCCATGAACATGGCCAGCGGGAAGACCGCCGAGGACATGTAGCGCGCCACCAGGTCCACCGGCACCAGGGAATGGAAGATCACCGTGGCCAGTACCAGCGCCAGCCCGGTGCGGCTCAACTCGCGCAGCGCCGGGTTGCCGCGTGTGCCCAGGCTGGTCCAGATGCCTGTGACCGCCAGCAGCACGCCCACCGGGCCAAGGCAGTCGTAAAGCTGCCCCAGGAAGGTAGGCAGCGCCAGCGCAAAGTAGCTCCAGCCCCAGGCGTAGTTGAATCCGTCGCTGGAGATCTTGTACGTCGCCACCGTCCACATGCCCACCACGGCCAGCGCCAGCGCGGCGGCCGCGAGGGTGCGCCAGTTCCACAGCATCGACCAGCGCCCGGTCAACGCGATATGGAACAGCGGGAACATCACCAGCACCCAGCCATTGCCCTTGACCAGGATGGACGCGGCGGCCACCGCCGCGAAGCCCAGTGCCCAGCCCAGCGTGCGGCGACAGGCATAGGCGCTCCACAGCAGCGCCGCCAGCAGGCACAGCATGCCCAACGCCTGGTCAAGCATCAGTCGGATCGAGTTGGCCAGGCTGATGGGCAGCGCCACGCACAGCAACGCGCCCAGCACCGCCCAGGGCCGCCCCAGCAGCGGGCGCAGCACCCGCGCCACGATGAGCGCCGGCAACGCCCCGACCACCAGGTTCACCAGCAAAAAGGCCAGCGGCACGTGCGGCAGAACGAAGAAGAGCGCGCCCAGGAACACGTAATACAGCGGCGGCCAGTGCCCGATCGAGATCTTCGGATAGTGGATGTAGAAGTCCGTGGCGTAGGCCAGCGGGTTGCGGCCCAGCGCCTCGTGCACATAGGACCAGATCATGTAGCCGTTGAGGAAGTGCGAACCTTCATCGCTGCCGGAGAGGCCGCTGTCGAAGCCGTGCAGCACCGACATCGCCAGCACCGACAGGCCCAGCGCCGCGGCATAGACCAGCAGGTCGAAAAGCCAGCCTCGCGGCGACAGGCGCAGCGCACCCGTAATCGACCGCGGCGGCAGCGGCTGTTGGACGTGCTTGCTTGTCAACGCCGTGTTCCCTTGAAAACGAAATGGTCGTAGGCCCGGAAGCTCAGCAGCGTCTGGCAAGCGGTGGCCAGCGTCACGGCCGCCAGCGGCACCAGGCCTGCCTGCAGCAGCGCGGCATAGATCAGGTAGTTGATGGCTGCCATGGCCGCTGCCACTGCGGCATAGCGCAGCGCTTCGCGCACCGAGCGCTCATGCCGCACCCGGTAGGTGAAGACACGGTTGGCGCCCCAGGTGAAAGCCATGGCGCAGCCGATGGCCGGCACGCGCGCCAGCGTCGGCGCCAAGCCCAGCATGACCAGCCCCTGCGTCAGCCCCGCGTCGATGACGAAGCCCAGGCCGCCGACCAGGACGAAACGCAGGAGCGCGCCCATGCACCACCGCTCAGATGCCTTGGTTCTTGTACTGGGAGATGTACCAGATGCGCTTTTGCTCTAGGCGCCCGCGCGCGACGCTGTCCAGGATCAGGCCGCACACGGTGCAGATGCTTGCCAGCAGCACCAGCCCCATGGACAGCACCGCCGTGGGCAGCCGAGGCACCAGGCCAGTCTCCAGGTAGGTCAGCAGCACCGGCAGCGCCAGCCCAAACGCCAGCGCCGTCAGACCCAGCGCCAGCACGCCGAAGAAACGGGCCGGGCGGATCTCCTTGAACAGCACCAGGAATGTGAACAGGATGCGGAACGCGTCCCGGAACGTGCGCAGCTTGCTCTCCGAACCTTCCTGGCGAGCCCCATACTCGGTCGGAATCTCCGCAATGGGCATGCGCAGCTGACAGGCATGCACCGACATTTCAGTCTCGATCTCGAAACCGCGAGAAATTGCTGGAAAACTTTTCACGAAGCGGCGCGAGAAAACCCGATAACCCGAGAAAATATCCGTAAACAGCGATCCGAAAAGGCTGCGATACATGCCGTTAAAAATACGATTTCCTAAACCATGGCCAGCCCGGTGGGCATTTTCATAAACGTCGCGCCGGGTGCCAACCACCATGTCCAGGCGCTCGCTCTCCAGACGGTCAATCATCCTGCGCGCCATGCTGGAGTCATAAGTGCCGTCACCATCAGCCATGAGGTAGATATCCGCGTCGATATCCGAAAACATGCGCCGCACCACATTGCCCTTGCCTGGCCAGGGCTCGGAGCGCACCACCGCGCCAGCGGCATGCGCCTCCTCGGCGGTGTTGTCGGTGGAGCGGTTGTCATAGACGTAGATCGTGGCCTCAGGCAGTTCCCGGCGGAAATCCTCAACCACCTTGCGGATGGACAGCCCCTCGTTGTAGCAAGGCAGCATCACGGCAATTTGCTTGAGGCCGGAAACAACTTGGAGGTCGATACTCATAAATAACGATTCGCTGACGGCACGCAGAGCGTTGAAGCCACCACGGCACGGGCGGTCTGGCGGCATCGTTGGTGGTCCGATCAAGGATCAGGCTTGAATCTAGTTTTATCTGTCCCGGCCCACGGACTTGGCGACACACTCCAGCCAAGTATTAGACACATTAAGCAACAATCAGCCGGCGAGAATCACATCAGCGGCACACGAGCGCGACAAAATACCGAAATCCGTCTCCTGCCCGCTGCTTCCCCGGCAGCGGCCCGATCCGCCGGCACTTCGGCTCCAGTCACACCGGCACCGCTTGTGGCCGCACCCTCAGCGCCCACATCACCCCCGCCACCAGCAGCGCGATGCCCGCCAGCGTCACCGGCGGCGGGGGCGTGCCGCGCAGGATGAAGGCGTAGGCCAGTGCCGACAGCGTCTCGAACACGATCAATTGCCCCGCAATGGTGGTGGGCAGGCGCTGGCTGGCCTCGTTCCAGCACATCGTGCCCAGCCACGAGGCAAAGAGGCCGATCGTGAACATCAGCCCCACGAACTCCAGCGGCCGTGGGCCGAAGGGCAGCTCGAAGGCGCTGCCGCTCACCCCCGACCACAGCCAGAAGCCCGCGTAGCCCACCAGCGCCAGCGGCAGCGTGGCCACGCCCTGTGCGGTGGCCCAGGTGCGCGGGCTGCGGTTCGGATGCGCGCGCAGCCAGTCGGCATTGCGGATCGGGTACCAGGTCCAGCACGCCACCGCGCCGAAGGCCAGCAGCGCGCCCAGGGCGTAGCGCGCCGGGTCGGCCTGCGGATCGGCACGCATCTGCTCCAACTCGGCGCGGTTCACCAGCGTGATGCCGGCGGCGATCAGACCCAGCGAGGGCAGCATCCGCACCCAGGGCAGGCGGCCGTCGCGCCAGGCGTTGCGGCGGTTGGAGACCACCGCGATCACCACCGGCAGCGTGCCGATGATCATGGTCGGCAGCGGCCCGCCCGCGCGCTGGATCGCCGCGGCCAGGCACAGGTAATAGAGCAGGTTGCCCACCAGCGCGAGCTTGAGCGCCTCGCGCCAGTCCGAGCGCGTGAACTCGCGCAGCCGCGCCCGGTCCAGCCAGGCCAGCGGCAGCGCGATCAGGCCGAACGCCAGGTAGCGGCCGAAGGACTGCAGCGCCGCGGGGTACTCCGGCAGCAGCAGCGGGGAGACGAATACCAGGCCCCACATCAGTCCGGCGGCCAGGGCGAAGAAGGTTCCAATCCACATCAGCTGGATTGTCCCCGCGCGTCCGGGGCGGCCCGTCCGGGCGCGCGGCCGCGTCCCGGGCGATGGCTCAGAGCTTGGGGATGTGCAGCGTCTTGCTGATCATCAGCGAGCCCGAGAGCACGAACAGCAGCGACAGCGGGTGCAGCACCCAGGGGCCGACGTCCCAGGCGCCCAGCCACAGGTCATCGCCGATGCGGCCCTGCCAGGCCGCCAGGGCCAGCACGGCGGTGAGCAGCACGCTGCTGGGGATGGGCGTGCCCTCGAAGTACTTCACCTTGTCGCCGCCCTCGGACAGGGTCTCGGCCGTGACGTTGTAGCGCGCGAGGCGGCTGACGCCGCAGCAGACGAAGTAGATCAGCGCCGCCACGTCCCAGCCGCCGTCCATGCCCGCGGCATGCGCCAGCACCGCCGGCGCCACGCCGAAGGAGACGATGTCGGCCAGCGAGTCCAGCTCGCGCCCCAGCGGCGAGGCCTGGCGCCGCCAGCGCGCCACGCGCCCGTCGAGCACGTCGAAGGCCAGTGCCAGGGGCGCCATGGCCGCGGCCAGCAGGAACTGCCTGGTCTCCGGGTCGGCCATGAAGCCCATGGCCAGCAGCACGCCGGCCATGCCGCAGGCGGCATTGCCCAGGGTGAAGAAATCCGCCAGCGCGAAGCCGCGGAGCATGGAGAAATGGCGCGTGGTCGGGGAAAGGGCCATGAGGATCCTCCGTGGGTCTGCCCGCTGCAGGGCATGTCGCTTGCCTGCCT
>JAEYPG010000435.1 GCA_023410975.1 Pseudomonadota bacterium | reverse complement strand
TTCAAGCCTGATGACCATAGCGAGGTGGTCCCACCCCTTCCCATCCCGAACAGGACCGTGAAACACCTCAGCGCCGATGATAGTGCGGATTCCCGTGTGAAAGTAGGACATCGTCAGGCTAATATCTCAGCAAACGCCCCGGCCAACACATGGCCGGGGCGTTTTGCTTTGTGCGAGACAAAATGACGGTGGAAACGCCGGGCATGGGCCATACAAAATGCTGGTATGCACATAACGACCTTGCCGGTATCCGTTCGGATGCTGAATGGAGTGTGAAAGGCATGCTGTACAGCCGCCAATGGGCATTGCCGCTCGCGATGGCGGCGGGCCTTTCCTGTTCACCTGTCTGGCCGGCCGAGCTGCCAGCGGCTCAAAATTCCAGTGCTGAATGCGAAGCCACGGCACACGCCCTGGTGCAGGCACAGCAACGCGTCGATCAGCTCGTAGAGGCGCATCAGCAGCGCGTGGGGAATAACGCCATTGCTGCGGGAACTGCCTTTATCTTCCCGCCCGCCTTGCTTGCATTGCGCATGGATCTCAACCACGAGCGGGAACTGCAGGCCGCACAGGCGCAAGCGGACTCGCTGCTGCGCGATGCAGAGGCCCAGAGCTGCGGCGACGTGCAGCGCTTGCCCGCAGCGGAACTGGCCACGTTGCCCATCGGCGTCGGTGACGTGTTCGTCTACTCGGAGCATGTCGGCCAAGCGACGCCCCGCACGCTGCGGCTGCGTGTGTCGCGCCTGGAGCGTCGTCAATTCGTCTTCGACTGGGCTTCCGATGCCGGCTCGGGCTCCTGGGTGCAGGACCGCGCCGGCAACGTGCTGGCCACGCCGGAGGGGCCGCTCGTGTATTGGCGCAACCTGCTGTCCGCGCAGCCGAAGCCGTCCCAGCGCTTGTCCGGCGAGGTCAGCAACGTCAACAACGCCACGGCTCGCGTGCAATCCCAACTCGTGGCGGAGCATGTGAAAACGCCTTTTGGCAATCGCTTCGACCCGGTGGTCATGGATCTTCGGGGCGAGATTGAGCCGGGCTCGCCACCACCTCAGGTGGAGGGTGTGATGGTGGTGGACCGCCGTAGCGGCCTGCTGCTGCGCCTGGAACTGCGCAGTGCCGACCCCCAGTTCGACTTGGAGCGCCGCCTGGTGCACATCGAGCCGGCGCCGCGTTGAAGGCTCAATGCCGGTTGCTGGCAAGCGCAGGCACGAGGCCGCGGCGGTTCACCCGGGCCAGCAACAGCGTCAATGCCGCCGCCGCGGCTATCAGGCCTGCGGCGGCAGCGCTCCAGAAGCCTCTGGCGCCCTGGAACGCCGCCGTGTCGAGACCGAAGCCGCCAAAGGCGAGCAGATAACCGCCACCCAGTCCCAGCACCCACACCGCCAGGGCATAGATCAGCATGGGCATCGTCGTGACGTGCCAGGCGCGCAACACAGAGGCCGCCACGGCCTGCACCGCGTCGCCCAGGTGGAACAGCGACAGCCAGCCCAGCAGCGGCAAGGCGGCAGCGGCCACGGCGGCCTCATGTGTGTACAGGCCGACGATGGCTGGGCGGGCGATGAAAAGCAGCAGCCCCAGCGCCAGGGCGCCGATCGCCGCGATCTGCACCCCGCGCCAGCCCAAACGGCAAGCGCCCACCGGATCCTCGGCGCCGATGCGCTGTGCCACCAGCGTGCCGCAGGCGTTGCCGATGGCCAGCGGCAGCATGTAGAGCAGGCCCGCCAGGTTGGCTGCGATCTGGTGGCCGGCCACCGGCAGCGTGCCCAGGCGCGAGATGAAGAACGCCATGAAGGTGAAGCCGGTGACCTCCACCACGATGGACAGCCCCATGGGCACGCCCAGCTTCAGCAGCGCTTTCAGCGACGCCCACTGGGGCCGCCGCAGCCCTCGCAACTTGAAGGGCGCATAGAACGGATCGCGGCGCAGCAGGCCCAGTGCCGCCAGTGCCTGCAGCCACATCAGCACGGCCGTGGCAATGCCGCTGCCCGTCACGCCCAGCGCCGGCAGTCCCCAACCGGGCTGCCCGAAGACCAGCAGCCAGGACAGCGGCAGCTTCATCACCAGTGCGCTGACCTGCAGCACCATCACGGCCTTGGGCCGCGACACCGCGGTGTTGAAGCCGCGGAAGACGGCAAACAGCAGCGCGGCCGGCAGCGCGCAGGCCAGCGCCGCCATGTAGCCGCGCGCGCGCAGCGCCACTTCGGGCGTGGCCTGCGCCAGGGCCAAGAAAGGCTGTGGGAACGCCAGCAGCGCGCAGCCCGGCACCGCCAGCGCCAGCGCCAGCCAGAACGCCTGCTGCAGCTGGGCGCCGGCCTCGGGCAGGCGCCGCGCGCCGAACAGCCGCCCGGCAATGGGCCCGATGGCGATCACCACGCCCATGAGCCCGATGAAGACGCTGATGTAGGCGGCCGAGCCCACGGCCAGCGCCGCCAGGTCGCGCGCGTCGTGGCGTGCTAGCAGCAGCGTGTCGATGGTCGAGAAGGCCAGCACCGCAGCCTGGCCCACGAACACCGGCCAGGCCAGGGCGGCGATGTGCCGCAGGTCCTGCTTGAAGTTGGGCGCGGCGCCGTCCGTCAAGGGCTCAGTCCCGCGGCGGCGGCTCGGCAGGCGCGGGCGCCGCGCGCTCGGCGTAGCGGTTGAAACGCCAGGCCGTGCCCTGCAGCGTGATGCGGCGCCAGGTGGCGCGCTTCTCGGCCGGCGTCATGCGCGGCCAGTGCTGCACTTCGTCGAAGCTGCGGCCGCAGCCCTTGCAGACTTCGTCGCCCTGGCTGGTGGAGCAGATGGCGATGCAGGGCGCATCGGGCGTGGAGGCGTACCAGTCCAGCCAGGCCATCAGCGCCTCGGCCGGCATGGCGTCCTCGTCCTGCTCATCGCGGCGCTCGTAGGCCATGAGTGCGTAGACCTTGGCCAGCGCCTGCACTTCAGCGCAGGCGGTGATGCCGTCGGGCGAGGGCGAGCGGCGGCGCCACCAGTTGATGGCCGCCTCGATGTCGAGGAGATGGATCCCGGCCATGCGGAACAACGGTTTAAGAAGCTTCAGTCCTGCGCGGCCACCAGCGCCGCCAGGGCCGCTTCCACCTGCGCGCGCTCGGCGCTGGCATCCCACTGCACCGGCGCGCCTTCCAGCGCCGCGGTGCCTTCGGTCTTGAGCCGCTTGACCCAGGCGCCGGCTTCGCGTCCCTCGGCCATCGGAGTGCTCTGCAGCAGCACCGCGCCCTGCGGGCTGGTGAGCTTGAAGAAGAAAGCGCCGTCCTCGCGGTACTGCTTGAAATCCGGCAGCGCGGCCTTGGCCGTCGCCGCCTTGGCCTTGGCGGGCGCGGCCACCGCCACCATCGGCCGCAGGCCCACGGCGTGGCGCAGCTCGGCCAGGAAGGGCGTGGCTACCGCGCGGGCCTTGCGCGCGCCTTCCTGCAGCGCTTCCTCGATGCGCTCCGGATGCGCCATCAGCTCGGCGTAGCGCGCGCGCAGGGGGCCGATCTCGCCCTCGATCAGCGCCACCAGCCGCTGCTTGGCCTCGCCCCAGGCCAGTCCCGCGCGCAGCTCGTCGCGGAAGGCCTGGCGCGCGGCGTCGTCTGCGGCAAAGGCGTCGAAGATCGTCACGAGGTGCGAGCTGTCCGGGTCCTTGGGCTCGCCGGGCAGACGCGAGTCGGTGACGATGCGCGCCACCGCCTCCTTCAGCCCCTTCTCGCCGCCTTCGAACAGCGGGATGGTGTTGTCGTAGCTCTTGGACATCTTGCGGCCGTCCAGGCCGGGCAGCGTCGCCACCGACTCCTCGATCTCCGCCTGCGGCAGCACGAACAGCTCGCGCCCGGCGCCGAAGAGGTGGTTGAAGCGCTGCGCCACGTCGCGCGCCATCTCGATGTGCTGCACCTGGTCGCGGCCGACGGGCACGCGGTGCGCGTTGAACATCACGATGTCGGCCGCCATGAGGATGGGGTAGCAGTACAGGCCCATGGTCACGCCGGCGTCGATGTCCTCGCCCGCGGCGGCGTTGACGTCCATGGCCGCCTTGTAGGCGTGGGCGCGGTTCATCTGGCCCTTGGCGGTGACGCAGGTCAGCAGCCAGGTCAGCTCGGTGATCTCGGGAATGTCGCTCTGGCGGTAGAAAGTCACGCGCTGCGTGTCCAGCCCGGCGGCCAGCCAGGTGGCGGCGATCTCCAGCCGCGAGCGCTCGATGCGCGCCGGGTCGTCGCACTTGATCAGCGCGTGGTAGTCGGCCAGGAAGAAGAAGCTTTCCACGCCCGGTGCGCGGCTGGCGGCGATCGCCGGCCGGATGGCGCCGACGTAGTTGCCCAGGTGCGGCGTGCCGGTGGTGGTGATGCCGGTGAGAACGCGTTCGGTCTTGATGGCCATGAGGCGGAAGGCTGCAGGTAGGCGGCGCGGGAGGAAAACCGGCCATTCTAAGGAGGCGGCTAAACTCGCTGCCCCCATGAAGCGCATCGTCATCCTGATCTCCGGCCGCGGTTCCAACATGCAGGCCGTGGCCGAAGCCTGTGCCCGCGAGGGCTGGCCCGCCACCGTCGCCGCCGTCATCTCCAACCGTCCGCAAGCTGCCGGCCTGGCCTGGGCCGCCAAGCGCGGCATCGCCACAGCCGTGGTGGACCACCAGCGCTTCGAGTCGCGCGAGGCCTTCGACGCCGCGCTGCAGCAGGCCATTGACGCCTTCGAGCCCGACCTGCTGGTGCTGGGCGGCTTCATGCGCATCCTGGGCGCGGACTTCACCCGCCACTACGCGGGGCGCATGCTCAACATCCACCCCTCGCTGCTGCCGGCCTTCACCGGGCTGCACACGCACCGGCGCGCGATCCAGGCCGGCTGCAAGGTGGCCGGCGCCACCGTGCACTTCGTCACCGCAGAGCTCGACCACGGCCCGATCGTGGCGCAGGCCGTGGTGCCGGTGCTGCCCGGGGACGACGAGAACGCGCTGGCCGCGCGCGTGCTGCAGCAGGAGCACAAGCTCTACCCGATGGCGGTGCGCTGGTTCGTCGAAGGGCAGTTGCGCTTCGATGGCGAGGTCGTGCACCACGCCGGTGGGGTGGCGCAGTGCCTGTTCTGAGCTGAAGCGAGGCTTTGCCAGGACCGCGCAGCAGCCCCGGGCGCCGGTCGATCGCGGGGCGGCTGGGATAATCCCGGAAATGCATCCGAATGCCCTGCTGGACCTGAGCACCGAACTGCTGCGGGCCGTACTCAAACTCGACCAACCCGCCGACGCTGTCGTGTCGGCCTTCTTCCGCCGCCAGGCCAAGCTGGGTTCGCGCGAGCGCCACGCCCTGGCCGAGACCACCTATCACGTGCTGCGGCACCGGCTGCGCCTGCAGCACCTGGCGCAAAGCGGCAGCGGCGCCATTGAGCGCCGGCTGGCTATCCTGGGCTGGCAGGGCACGCCCGGCGTGCTGCAGTCCGCGCTGGGGCCCAACGAGCAGCAGTGGCTGCAGCACGTGCAGGCGCTCGACCTGTCCACGATGCCCGATAAGCTGCGCCACAACCTGCCGGACTGGATCGCCGCGCCGCTGCGCGAGCGTCTGGGCGAGGAGGAGTTCATGGCGCTGGCCGGCGCGCTCAACGAAGGCGCGCCGCTGGACTTGCGCGTCAACCTGCTCAAGAGCAAACGCGAGGAGGCGTTGGCGGCGCTGCAGGCCGCAGGCATTACCGCGCAGCCCACGCCCTATTCGCCCTGGGGCCTGCGCGTGCAGGGCAAACCGGCGCTGAACAAGCTGGAAATCTTCACCAGCGGCGCGGTCGAGGTGCAGGACGAGGGCAGCCAGCTGCTGGCACTGCTGGTGGCGCCCAAGCGCGGCGAGATGGTGGTGGACTTCTGCGCCGGCGCCGGCGGCAAGACGCTGGCGCTGGGCGCGGCCATGCGCAATACCGGGCGCCTCTATGCCTTCGACGTCTCGGGCAACCGGCTCGATGCGCTCAAGCCGCGGTTGGCGCGCAGCGGGCTGTCCAACGTCTACCCGGCGCAGCTCGCGCACGAGCGCGACGACCGCGTGAAGCGCCTGGCCGGCAAGATCGACCGCGTGCTGGTCGACGCACCGTGCTCGGGGCTGGGCACGCTGCGCCGCAACCCGGACCTGAAGTGGCGCCAGTCGCCGCTGGCGGTGCAGGAGCTGCGCGGCAAGCAGGCGGCCATCCTGGCCAGCGCGGCGCGGCTGGTGAAGAGCGGCGGCCGGCTGGTCTACGCCACCTGCAGCCTGCTGCCAGCCGAGAACGAGGACATCGCCCGCGAGTTCAGCGCCGCGCATCCGGAGTTCGAACTGCTGGACGCCGCCGAGCTGTTGGCGCAGGCGCAGGTGCCGCAGGCCGAAAGCCTGGTGAGCGAAGGCTTCCTGCGGCTGTGGCCGCATCGCCACGCCACCGACGGTTTCTTCGCAGCGGCCTGGCAGCGGCGCTGAAGCGACGGCCGGCGCCGAAAACGGCGCCTCGCGGGCACTCGGCCTGCCGCATCTTCTTGATGCGGCGCAGGGTGCCGAAGCGTTGGCAGGCCGGGGGGTGCGGCTTGAGCCGTGTGATTTGTGGTACGCAAATCCAAGGCCAATGCAGCGCCGTAGGCCGCCATCAGGGATCACCCCCGTAAAATTCGCGCCGCCCGATTGGGGGCGCGAGGCTTGGACACATGAACGAACTTTTGGTGGTGCGCGACGCGCTGTTGCAGTGGCTGGCTTATGGCCTGACGAAGGCCAGTTGGTGGCAAGTGCTGCTGTACACGCTGGCGGTGACGCACGTGACGATCCTGTCCGTGACGATCTTCCTGCACCGCTCGCAGGCCCACCGGGCGCTGGACCTGCATCCGCTGCCGGCGCACTTCTTCCGCTTCTGGCTGTGGATGACCACCGGCATGGTGACCAAGCAGTGGGTGGCCATCCACCGCAAGCACCACGCCAAGTGCGAGACCGAGGAAGACCCGCACAGCCCGCAGACGCGCGGCATCAAGACCGTGCTGCTGCAGGGCGCCGAGCTCTACCGCGCCGAGGCCAAGGTGCCCGAGACGATGAAGAAGTACGGGCACAACACCCCCGACGACTGGATCGAGCGCAACCTCTACACCCGCCACAGCGCGCTGGGCGTGTCGCTGATGCTGATCATCAACGTGGCGCTGTTCGGCGCCATCGGCTTGTCGGTGTGGGCGGTGCAGATGCTGTGGATCCCCATCAACGCCGCCGGGATCATCAACGGCATCGGCCACTACTGGGGCTACCGCAACTTCGAAGCGCCCGACGCCTCCACCAACGTCTCGCCCTGGGGCATCGTCATCGGCGGGGAAGAGCTGCACAACAACCACCACACCTATCCGACCTCGGCCAAGTTCTCGATCAAGCCTTTTGAGTTCGACATCGGTTGGGGTTACATCCGCGCACTGGAGATGCTGGGGCTGGCCAAGGTGCGCAAGACCGCGCCGCAGATGAAGCTGGGTGCCGTCAAGCCGGTGGCCGACGGCAAGACGCTGGAAGCCATCATTGCCAATCGCTACGAAGTGATGGCGCGCTACGGCAAGGAGCTCAAGCGAGCCTGTGCCGCCGAGCTGGAACATCTGAAGGCGCAGGGTGCGCAGAACACGGCCAAGTGGGCCGAGCTGAGCGTGGCCAAGCGCTGGCTGCACCGTGACGACGACAAGATACCCAGCGCCGTGAAGCCGCAAATGGAGCGCGCGCTGTCCTCCAGCCCGGCGCTGACCAAGCTGGTGGTGATGCGCGAGGAGTTGCGCCAGCTCTGGACCCGTACCAACGTCTCCGCCGAGCAGCTGGTGCTGGACCTGCAGGCCTGGTGCCATCGCGCTGAGGAAAGCGGCATCGCCGCGCTGCAGGACTTCTCCCGCAAGCTTCGCGCCGTGCACGCCTGACGTCCCTTCTGGTTCCAAGTGCAGAAAAGCCCGCTCGCGCGGGCTTTTTCTTGGGCGCTTGTCCATGGGCATGGCTGCCGATGCTGCCGCAGCTCCCCAGCCCAGACGCCCATAACGCCGCAGCCAGCTCAGCACCGTCAACGGTCCTGGATGCCGTACTTGGCCTGGGCCTGCTTGCAGGTCAGCTCGCCCTTTTCCGCCCGCTCGACTGCGGCCAGCTTGAAGCCCAGCGTGCAGTCGCGTTGAAGTGCGCTTAATCCTCGATTCCATTGCACCTTTCCCTTCCGGAAGGCAAAGGTGTCAACGCTGGGCAGGACGGGGCACCCCCAAAAGAAAAGGCCCGCTGTTGCGGGCCTTTCGTGCGTGGACCTGGGCAGGTCACTTCAGCTTGATTTCCTTGTACAGGACGTGCTTACGCGCCTTGGGGTCGAACTTCATGAATTCGAGCTTTTCGGGCGTCGTCTTCTTGTTCTTGTTGGTCGTGTAGAAGTGACCCGTGCCGGCCGTCGATTCCAGCTTGATCTTTTCGCGTCCGCCTTTGGTGGCCATGATGTGCTCCTAGTGGTTGCGGCGGCTGATTACAGCTCGCCCTTGGCGCGCAGGTCGGCGACGACCTGGTCGATGCCGACCTTGTCGATCAGGCGCAGCGCGGCGTTGGAGACGCGCAGGCGGATGAAGCGGTTCTCGCTCTCCATCCAGAAGCGACGGTACTGCAGGTTCGGCAGGAAGCGACGCTTGGTTTTGTTGTTGGCGTGGGAGACGTTATTCCCCACCATCGGGCGCTTGCCCGTGACTTGACAGACGCGTGCCATGACGCTTCTCCACTTTCTCTCGGATTTCGGGAGCGGTGCGCAGCGCAGGAGACCGGCAACTTCAGCCCATCCATGGGTCAGGCTTGGCCCAGCCCCCTGATGCACACCCTTCGAGGGCTCGCGCCGATGTCCGGATCGGGAGATCCAGGAGCCACAGGCGAGCCACTTCTCGGCAAAGACGGCGATTATAGCCACAAACGGCCAAGCCCTGCTGCGAGGGCTTGAACCGTGGCGGGAAATCGCCTCGTTCCGCACGGCGAGGCAGGCTCCAGGCCGGCCGCCGTGGGGTTTTTCTTCAGGACTGCTGTTCCAGGAAGCGCTGCGCGTCCAGGGCCGCCATGCAGCCGGTGCCGGCACTGGTGATGGCTTGGCGATAGACATGGTCCTGCACGTCGCCGGCAGCGAACACACCGGGCACGCTGGTCATGGTGGCAAAGCCTTCGGAGCCGTTGCGGGTAAGGATGTAGCCATCCTTCATCTCCAGCTGACCTTCGAAGATCTGCGTGTTGGGCTGGTGGCCCACGGCGATGAATACGCCCTGCAGCTTCAGCTCCTTGGTCGTGCCGTCCTGCGCATTGCGCAGCCGCACGCCGGTGACGCCGCTCTGGTCGCCCAGCACTTCATCCAACGTGTGCCACAGGTGCAGTTCGATCTTGCCGGCGGCCACCTTCTCCATGACCTTGTCCACGAGGATGGGCTCGGCGCGGAACTTGTCGCGGCGGTGGATCAGATGGACCTTGGCGGCGATGTTGGAGAGGTAGAGCGCATCCTCCACCGCCGTGTTGCCGCCGCCGACCACACAGGCTTCCTGGTCGCGGTAGAAGAAGCCGTCGCAGGTGGCGCAGCCCGAGACGCCGCGGCCCATGAACGCCTCTTCGCTGGGCAGGCCCAGGTACTTGGCGCTGGCACCTGTAGCGATGACGAGCGTGTCGCAGGTGTAGGTGCCCGAGTCGCCCTTGAGCGTGAACGGGCGGCGGCTGAAGTCCACCGCGTTGATGTGGTCGAACACGATCTGCGTGTTGAAGCGCTCGGCATGCTGCTGGAACCGCTGCATCAGGTCCGGACCCATCACGCCGGCGACGTCAGCGGGCCAGTTGTCCACTTCGGTGGTGGTCATGAGCTGGCCGCCCTGGGCCATGCCCGTCACCAGCACGGGCTTGAGGTTGGCGCGCGCAGCGTAGATGGCGGCGGTGTAGCCGGCGGGGCCGGAGCCCAGGATCAGAACCTGGGCATGTAGGGTGCTGTCATTCATGGCGTGGGGTTTTCTTGGAGTCCGGTGCGGCGCGCACGGCCGCCCCCGGGCGCGAAGTCTGACATGTCGCGCTGGCACCGGAATTTGGTCTTCTCAAACGCCACAATAGCCACTAGGTGCAGTGGTGGATTCTGCAGTGAGTCATCACACTGTGGCCTCACGCATGGCGCACGAGCCGTCGTGGCGCCGTTTCTTGAAAGGATGCCGATGTCGCTGCTGCTGTCGAACCTGGACCTGATCCGTCGGGTGCCGCTGTTCTCGCTGTTGACCACCGAGCAGGCGCAGACCATTGCCGACAGCGTCGTGAAGCGACGCTTCCGGCGCGGTGAGCTGGTGGTGGAGCAGGGCCGCAAGAGCAATGCGCTGTTCATCCTGCTCAACGGCCGGGCGCGGGTGCTCACCGCCGATGCGCGCGGGCGCGAGGTGATCCTCGCCGTGCTGCAGTCCGGGGACTACGTGGGCGAGATGAGTCTCATCGACAACGAACCCCATTCCGCCACTGTGCGCGCCGAGGTGCAGACCGACATGCTGATCCTGGGCCGCCAGGAGTTCGCGCGCTGTCTGCCCGAAGGATCGAGCCTAGCCTACGCGATTCTGCGCGGCCTGGTGGCGCGGCTGCGCAATGCCGACCGCCAGATCGAGTCGCTGGCGCTGCTGGACGTGTACGGCCGCGTGGCGCGCACGCTGCTGGACATGGCCGAGGACGACAACGGCGTGAAGGTGATCCGCGGCAAGGTCTCGCGCCAGGACATGGCCAAGGTCGTGGGCGCCTCCCGCGAGATGGTCAGCCGCGTCATGAAGGACCTGGAAGAGCGCGGGATGATCGAGACGCAGGAAAGCGGCGCCGTCGTCCTCAAGGATCGGTTGCTGGCCGACTGACGCCCTGACGCCCTGACGCCCTGACGCTCTGACGCTCTGACGCTCTGACGCTCTGACGCCCTGACGCCCTGACGCCCTGACGCGGCCAGCCGGCCACCCGTGTCGCCCCGGGCGTAGGCGCTGCCGCACGGGCCGGCCGTGCCACGTGCTGAACGTATCTGGTGGTGAGCGCGGTAATAGGGCGAGGCGGCCGGGCCACAATTCGGGGATGAGCTTTCCGCTGGGTTCCCTCAACGAGTCCCCTTCCAACACCTACCGGCGTCGCCCCGGCGCGTCCACCGAAACCACGCTGCCTGCGCCGCCCCGTTGGCGCACGCAGCTGTGGCTCACGGGCGGCGCGATCCTGGGGCTGCTCGGCCTGCTGGCGCTGATCACGCACGACGGTGCCGATCCGGGATTTTCCACTTCCGGCGACGGTCGTCCCCTGGTGAACAACCAGGTCGGCCTGCTCGGCGCCTGGGCGGCCGACCTGGGCCTGTTCCTGTTCGGCTGGTCCGTGTGGTGGCTGCCCGTCATCGGCGTGCGGCTGTGGCTGGGCACGCTGGCGCGGCTGCTGCGGGGGGAGGGGGGACCGCCACCGCGTCGGCTGGCGTTCTGCCTGGGCGTGGTGCTGCTGATGGCCGCGAGCTGCGCGCTGGAGTGGACGCGGCTGTACCGCTGGGAGTCCGGGCTGCCCGGACATGCCGGGGGCGTGCTGGGCTACCTGCTGGGCCCCTGGAGCCTGAAATGGCTCGGCTTTGCCGGATCGGGCGTGGCCTGGATCGTGGCGCTGGTGCTGGGCCTGGGGCTTGCGCTGCGCTTCTCGTGGGTGGCGCTGGCCGACCGCATCGGCGGCGTCGTGGAAGGCCTGTCGGAGGGCGTGCGCCAGACCGTCGAAGGCACGCTGGACCGTCTGGCCGGCCGCCGCGCCCAGCGCCAGCGCGAGCGTGAGGGCCGCGCCGCGCGCGAGGGCCAGGAAGCGCATTCGATCCGCATCGATCCGCCGCTGCAGGAAGAGCCGCCAGCCGCCGCTGCCGAGGAGGCTCCGCCGCGCCCGGCCCGCCGGCGCGCCGCGCCCGTGAAGCCCATGGACCTTGTCGAACCAGTGCTGATGGACGTGGAGGACGTGGTCGTGGCGCCCACGCCGCCCGCCGCGCCTCCCG
>JAEYPG010000373.1 GCA_023410975.1 Pseudomonadota bacterium | reverse complement strand
GTCCGGCGCCAGCGGCGCCTTCGTTCCCTCGCGGCGCCGCGTCCGAACGCGCCGCTGCCGCTCCCAGACCCGCCGCGCCGGCCGCTGCGGCTGCGTCCTCACCCGTCGCGCCGACCGCGGCGTCCCTTTTCCCCTCCCCCAAGAGAGAGCGATCCATGAAATTGACCCATTTGCAACGCTTGGAGGCTGAGAGCATCCACATCATGCGCGAGGTGGTCGCGGAGGCTGACAAGCCCGTGATGCTGTATTCGATCGGCAAGGACAGCGCGGTGATGCTGCACCTGGCCAAGAAGGCCTTTTATCCCGCGCCGCCTCCCTTCCCGCTGCTGCATGTGGACACGACGTGGAAGTTCCGCGACATGTACGCCATGCGCGAACGCATGGCGCGCGAGCTGGGCATGGAGCTGCTCGTCTACCAGAACCCCGAAGCCAAGGCGATGGGCATCAATCCCTTCGACCACGGCTCGCAGATCCACACCGACATGTGGAAGACGCAGGGACTGAAGCAGGCGCTCGATCTCTACGGCTTCGACGCGGCCTTCGGCGGCGCGCGCCGCGACGAGGAGAAGTCGCGCGCTAAGGAGCGCATCTTCAGCTTCCGCACCGCGCAGCACCGCTGGGACCCGAAGAACCAGCGCCCCGAGCTGTGGAAGCTCTACAACGCGCGCAAGCACAAGGGCGAGTCGATCCGCGTCTTCCCAATCTCCAACTGGACCGAGCTCGACATCTGGCAGTACATCTATCTGGAGAACGTGCCCATCGTGCCGCTGTACCTGGCCAAGGAGCGCCCGGTGGTGGAGCGCGACGGCACGCTGATCATGGTGGACGACGAGCGCTTCCCGCTGCGCCCGGGCGAGGTGCCCTCCATGCGCAAGGTGCGCTTCCGCACGCTGGGCTGCTACCCGCTCAGCGGCGCCGTCGAGTCCGAGGCCGACACGCTGCCGGCCATCATCCAGGAGATGCTGCTGGCGCGCACCTCGGAGCGCCAGGGCCGCATGATCGACCACGACAGCGCCGCCTCCATGGAGAAGAAGAAGCAGGAGGGCTACTTCTGAGCGAGCGCGTCGCCGCACCTGTTGCGTGCGCACCCGCTGCCTGAAGCCTCCCTCATTCTGACAAGGACACACCCATGGCCCACGTTTCCGACCTCATCGCCGACGACATCGAGAAATACCTCAAGCAGCACGAGCACAAGAGCCTGCTGCGCTTCATCACCTGCGGCAGCGTCGACGACGGCAAGAGCACCGTCATCGGGCGGCTGCTGTACGAATCGAAGATGCTGTTCGAGGACCAGCTCGCCGCCATTGAAGCCGACTCGCGCAAGTGGGGCACGCAGGGCGGCGACATCGACTTCGCGCTGCTGGTGGACGGCCTGGCCGCCGAGCGCGAGCAGGGCATCACCATCGACGTCGCCTACCGCTTCTTCAGCACCGACCGGCGCAAGTTCATCGTGGCCGACACCCCGGGCCACGAGCAGTACACGCGCAACATGATCACTGGCGCCTCCACCGCCGACGTGGCCGTGATCCTGATCGACGCACGCAAGGGCGTGCTCACGCAGACGCGGCGCCACAGCTACCTGGTAAGCCTCATCGGCATCCGCAAGGTGGTGCTGGCCATCAACAAGATGGATCTGGTGGGCTACTCGGAGCAGACCTTCCGCGACATCGAGGAGCAGTACCGCGAGTTCGCGCGCCAGATCGGCCTGACCGACATCACCGCGATCCCGCTGTCGGCGCTGCGCGGCGACAACATGCTGCATCCCAGCGACAACACCCCCTGGTACCGCGGCCCCACGCTCATGGGCTACCTGGAGACGGTGGAGATCGACGAGACGGCCGGCCAGCACGACGCGGCCTTCCGGTTGCCGGTGCAGTGGGTCAACCGCCCCAACCTCGACTACCGCGGCTTCACCGGAACCATCGCCAGCGGCTCCATCCGCCCGGACGATCGCGTGCGCGTGCTGCCCTCGGGGCGTGAGAGCCGCGTGGCGCGCATCGTCACCGCCGACGGCGACCTGGGCGAGGCCGTGGCTGGGCAGTCGATCACGCTGACGCTGGAAGACGAGATCGATATCTCGCGCGGCGACGTCATCTGCAAGGCCGAGTCGCCTGCGGAGGTGGCCGACCAGTTCGAGTGCACCATCGTGTGGATGGCCGAGGAACCGCTGCTGCCAGGCCGCCCATACCTGCTCAAGCTCGGCACCAGCACCGTCAGCGCCACCATCACCGAGCCCAAGTACAAGGTCAACGTCAACACGATGGAGCACTTGGCGGCCAAGAAGCTGGAGCTCAACGAGATCGGCGTGTGCAACCTGGCCCTGGATCGCCCGGTGCCCTTCGACGCGTACACCAGCAACCGCGACACGGGCGGTTTCATCCTCATCGACCGCATGACCAATTCCACGGTCGGTGCGGGCATGCTGCATTTCGCGCTGCGCCGGGCGCACAACATCCACCTGCAGCCGGTGGACGTGGACAAGCAGGCGCGCGCGCTGGCCAAGGGCCAGCGGCCGGCGGTGCTGTGGTTCACGGGCCTGTCTGGCGCGGGCAAGTCCACCATCGCCAACCTGGTGGAGAAGAAACTCCACGCGCTTGGGCGGCACACCTATCTGCTCGACGGCGACAACGTGCGCCAC
Organism: Pseudomonadota bacterium; assembly: GCA_023410975.1. Taxonomy (GTDB): domain Bacteria; phylum Pseudomonadota; class Gammaproteobacteria; order Burkholderiales; family Burkholderiaceae_C; genus Azohydromonas. Next base: position 15,089 of record JAEYPG010000373.1, on the reverse strand, counting down.
GGCCTGAACAAGGATCTGGGCTTCACCGAAGCCGACCGCGTGGAGAACATCCGCCGCGTGGCTGAGGTGGCACGGCTCATGGCCGACGCGGGCCTGATCGTCATGACCGCCTTCATCTCGCCCTTCCGCGCCGAGCGCCAACTCGCACGCAGCCTGCTGGCCGAGGGCGAGTTCGTGGAGATCCATGTGGACACGCCGCTGGAAGTGGCCGAGGAACGCGACGTCAAGGGCCTCTACCGCAAGGCGCGCCGCGGAGAACTGCGCAACTTCACCGGTATCGACAGCCCCTACGAGCCGCCCGAGGCGCCGGAGCTGCGCCTGAACACCGTGCACACCACGCCGGAGCAGGCGGCTGATGCCGTAATCGTCAAGCTGCGTGAGTTGGGCTTCATCGGCTAAGCCCCACCCGGCTTCGTTCCCAGGCCGCTGCGGCCCAGACTGCAGCGGCCTTTTTCTTGCCCGTCCACGACGCGCAATGCCAGTGAAACACAAAACCTGTCAAGCCATATAAGGTGACATTGATGGCCGAAATTTAACTACCCACCGAGACTCGTTGGTCGAATTAGAAAGTTGCACCCGCCATCGGGCGGGCCGTAATCAAGGGAAAATCGCACTTGCAAAGCTGCGCGGAGGCAGGGAAACCCCCATACTGGCCTGATGTCAGGATCCGCCATGAAGCTGAGCACATTTGCATTGATTCTCTGCGGCGTGTTGCTCAACGCGGCAGCACAACTTTCCCTCAAAGCCGGCACAAGGCAATTGGGAGTTATAGGGTTGGACGGGCAACAAGGCCCCGTCGAATTGGCTTTCAATATAGGCACTCAGCCCTGGATCGTCGGGGGACTGGCCTGTTATGTGGTAAGCGTGGCGCTCTGGATTGCGGCACTGTCGCGGGTGGACGTGATGGTGGCCTACCCGATGCTGTCCATCGGGTATGTGGTCAACGCCTTCATTGCCTGGCAATTCATGGGCGAGGCACTGACCATGCAGCGCCTGGTGGGTATAGGCGTGATCATGGTCGGCGTGGTCATTCTGTCCCGCGGGTGAGGCCGGCATGCATATCCTGCTGACCGGCGCCAACGGTTTTCTTGGCCGCCAATGCGCCCGGCGCCTGCGCGAAGCTGGCCATATCGTGAGCACCACCGACCGCGCTGGCGATGTGACGCTGCGCGGCGATCTGGCGGACCCGGGCTTTGCGCAGACGCTGCCGGAGGCCGATGCCGTGGTGCATGCCGCGGCAGTGCAGTACGTCACGCCAAGCTTGCCGCTGCTGGGCCGCAGGACCTGGTTCAGGCGCAACAACGTCGAGGCCACGCGGCACTTGGTGGAGCGCTACCGCGGCAGCGACACGCATTTCGTCAACATCGGCACCAGCATGATGTACGCGCAGGACGGCTCGCCACAGTACGGGCCTCAGAGCCGCATGCAGGGCCAGGGCGTGTACAGCGAATCCAAGCTGGAGGCGCAGGCGCTGGTGGAGCAGGGCATGGCGCGCTGGGCCACAGTGATCCCCTGCATCATCGGCGGCCCCGGACGCGAGGGGCTGTTCCGCGGCTTCGTGCGCGCTATCGCCCAGGGCCGGCCGGTGCTGGTGCCCGGCGCAGGCACGCAGCCCACCGCCATGGTCCATGTGGAAGATGTGGCGCGGCTGGTGGAAATCGTGCTGCGCCAGGGGGCGCTGGGCTTCTACAACGCCGCGGCGCCGCGGCCGCTGTCCATCGTCGACTGGGTGCACGAGATCGAGCAGGAACTGCAGGCACCCCCGACACGCATCGTGCACCTGCCGCTGGCGCCCCTGCGCGGGCTGGCCGCCCTGAGCGGCTGGCGGCTGCTGGCGCGGGAACAGGTGTTGATGCTGACCTGGCCGCACGTTCTGGACATCGAGCGCTCGTTGGCACTGGGCTGGCAGCCGCGCCACGACAACGCCCTCATCGCCCGCCACACCGCGCGTCATCTCCAGGGTGTCCAGGCCCAGCCCGCCACGGGCGCAGGAGTACGCCATTAAGCCCGCTATGAATGCCGCGCCGCAGGCCGAGGCGCCGCCACTGCCGCTGTACGTCGACCTGGACGGCACCCTCATCGCCACGGACCTGCTGCACGAGTCGCTGCTGCGGCTGCTGCGCAGCCAGCCCGCCGCGCTGCTGCAGCTGCCGCAGTGGCTGCTGCAGGGCAAGGCCCGCTTCAAGCAGGAGGTGGCGCAGCGGGTAGAGCTCGACGCCACCACCCTGCCTTACCGGGAGGAAGTGCTGGAACTGATCCGCGAGGCGCGCGCGCAGGGCCGGCGCGTGGTGCTGGCCACCGCCGCCGACGCCCGGCTCGCGCGCGAGGTGGCAGGGCACCTGGGCCTTTTCGACGGCGTGCTGGCCTCCGATGGCGAGCGCAACCTCAACGGACCGAAAAAACTCGCGGCCATCCAGGCCGATGCCCAGGCGCATGGCGACGGCGCCTTTGCCTATGTGGGCGACCACCGGGTGGACCTGCCCATCTGGCGCGAGACGGCGCATGCGCTGCTGGTCACGCGCTCGGCAGGGTTGGAATTTTCGGCGCGCGCGGTGGCGCCAGCCACCACTGTCATCCGCCCGCCACGCGCGCGGCTGATGGACGTGCTGTACGGGCTGCGGCTGCACCAGTGGCTCAAGAACCTGCTGATCGGCCTGCCGCTGCTGCCCATGCTGCCCATGGCCTCGCAGATACCGTCGGCTGCGCTGCTGCGGGTGCCGTTGGCAATGCTGGCCTTTTCGCTGATGGCCTCGGCCATCTACGTCATCAACGACCTGCTGGACCTGGAAGCCGACCGGCGCCACGTGCGCAAGCGCCACCGGCCCTTCGCCAGCGGCCTGATCGGCATCCCCACGGCGCTGGGCATGAGCGCCGCGCTGTTCGGCGGCTCGCTGCTGTTGTCGCTGACGCTTCTGCCCGGGCGCTTCAGCATCTGCCTGCTCGTCTACATGGCGCTGAGCCTGTCCTACTCGATGCGCTTGAAGCGGCGCGCGGTGCTGGACGTGTGCGTGCTGGCCATCCTCTACACCCTGCGCATCGTGGCCGGCGCCGCAGCGCTGGGAGTGCCGCTGTCGCTGTGGATCTTCAGCTTCTCGATCTTCCTGTTCCTCAGCCTGGCCTTCGCCAAGCGCTACGTGGAGATCGCGATGACGCTGCCCACCGACACGGCCGCACTGCGCTCGCGGGGCTACCTGATCGGCGACCAGACCTTCGTCATCGCCGCCGGCGCCTCCGCCGGCCAGCTGGCCGTGGTGGTGCTGCTGCTCTACCTCAACGACCCGCTGACGGCGCAGCGCTTCCGGCATCCGGAGTACCTCTGGATCCTGGGGCCGATGCTGCTGTTCTGGCTGCTGCGCCTGTGGCTCAAGGCCAACCGGCGCAACCTGCACGACGACCCCGTGGTGTTCGCGGCCCGGGACTGGGTCAGCCGGCTGATCGTGATCGTGACGGTGGTGCTGATCTGGCTGGCCGCCTGAGCACTTGAAGAGTCCCTGAATCCGCTTCGAGGGTGGCGTCATGAGCATTTACACCGCGACCCTGGCGTCGCGCGGCAGCACCAGGGGGATTTCGCCCCTCATCGTCGCCGTGCTGGTCCTGCTGCCGATGCTGGTCGGCGACCGGCAGGGCTTCGAGGGCGACGGCCTGGCCATCCTCTTCGGCATGAACCAGTTCGAGGCCCTGGGGCGTGCTGGCGTCTACCGCTACCACTGGCAGCCGCTGTCCTATGAGCTGGTGGCGGCGCTGCAGCCGCTGTTCGACCGGCCCTTCGCGCAGGGCTACGTGGCGCAGGCTTTCGGCGGCGCCGGGCTGGCCCTGCTGTACCTGCTGCTGGCGCGTATCCTGCGCAACGTTCCCTACGCCCGCACCCTGGCGCTGGTGCTGGCGCTGTGCATCCCCGAGCTCTGGATCACCACCCTCTACCTCAACACCTCCGCGCTGGCGCTGCCCTTCATCACCGGCGCGCTGCTGCTGATGCACCGGGCCTGCGCCCCCGGCGCCCCGGTACTCGGCATGGTGCCGGCGGGCATGGTGCTGGGCGCCGGCTGTCTGTTCCGGCTCGATTTCCTGGCGCTGGTCCCAGCGGTGCTGGTGCTGCCCTGGCTGTGGACGGAGCAGGCCCGGCTGCAGCGCCTGCTGGCCTTCATCGCCGGCGGGCTGGCCGCCGGGGCGCTGTTCCTCATCTGGCAGCCGCACTTCATCGCTGACGCGGCGGCGATCCTGAACCGCTACGGCGAGGGCGAGTTCAGCGTGACGCTGGCCTATCGCTTGAAGATCGTCCTGTTCTCGATGGGACCGGCCCTGCTCATCTTCCCGCTGCTGTGGTGGGCCTCGCGTCCCGGCGAGTCCGGCGGCCGGGCGCCGGCCCGGCGCAACCGCGCGTGGCTGGTGTACCTCGCCGCCCTGGCGCCGACGCTGGCACCGCTGGGCAACCTCTACTCTGGCAAGTACCTGCTGCCCTTCTTCCTCGGCCTGACCGTCCTGGTGGCGCACGCGGTGGCGCGCAATTTCGGCACGCTCAAGGGCGTGTCGCCGCAGCGGCTCGCGCATTCGCGCCTGCAGCGGGGTGCCCTGCTGTCCGCCGCCCTGCTCGCCGCCCTGGTGCTGGTGGGTATGCCCACCCCGGAGGCCCTGAAGAAGCACCCGCTGACGGCCTGGGCCCTGGAGCCCATGGTGGTGGGCACGCATGACGGCGCTCGGCCGGCCGGCGCGTACCTGGGTTTCCTGCACCAGCTGCGCCAATTCGATCTGCCCCAGCCCAGCGTGCGCTTCTACAAGGAGCTGTCCGACGTGGTGAACCTTTGCCAGGCCGACGTCACGGTGCTGATGTCGCCCGTGGAGAAGTACGGCCACAACGAGTGGAGCTGGGGCTGGCTGCCGGTGTACCTGATGCAGCAGGGCTGGGAGCTGAGCGAGTACCAGGCCGGCCGGCAAGCGCTGCTCGAACATCCCGTGTCGGGGCGCCAGGTACGCATCCTCAGCAGCGACCAGCGCTCGCTCGCCGAGCCGGCCCGCACGCTGGACCAGGCCGGGATCGGCCAGCGCGAGGACTACCTGTTCTGGTCGGACGCCCTGCGGTGGATCCGCGATCCCGCCACGCGGGCCGTGTGCCTGAAGACGCAATAAGGCTGGAGAAGCCCTGAACCGGCGCTCATGGAAACACCCGGATTTCCGGCCCGGTTCAGCCGGATACCCGGCCTCGATGCCGACCTGAAGAATTCCGTCATACCCGCGGAGGCGAGTATGAGGAGAAATATTCCAGCGCTGGCCCAAAGCGCTGGCCAAAACCCTGAAGGCATTTCCCTGCCCCCAGGGCCTACGAAGCATTCAACGGGCAGGCAAAAGAATCTGAATCAGAAAAGCTCCTCGGGCACCGGCGCTTCCTGATTCTGGTCCACGATTTTCCGTCCCGCGATTCGGACCACCCGCGCCGGAATGCCGACCACGGTGGCATCGTCCGGCACGTCCTTCACCACGACCGCATTGGCGCCGATGCGCGCGCGGTTGCCGATGCGGACCGGGCCGATGATCTTGGCGCCGGCGCCAATCTGCACGTCGTCCCCGATCGTGGCACCGCCGCCCGCGCCGCCGGCAATCGTGACCTGGTGCCGGATCTTGCACCGCGCCCCGATCTTCACCCGCTTGCCCATCATGATTCCCTGCCGGTGCCCGAAGGTCACGCCGGGCCCGATCTGCACTTGGTAGGGAATGGACGCGTGGAAAAAGAAGCGGACCATCAATTCGACCACCTTGGGCAGCACCGGCACCTTTTTCCGGTACAGGTAATGCGACAGGTAATACAGCTTTTCCATACCGGCCTCACAGAAAAGGTGAAAGTGCTGCAGCGTTGCGGCGTTGAAACCGCCCCGGCTCAGCGTGCAGGCTGGATCTTGAGGGAACCCGTGCCGGAAGCGGCTGCCGCGTCCAGCCAGCCCGGCGGCAAGGCGCCCTCGCCTACCAACCCCGCCAGCTGCCGGATGCTGGGCTCGTAGTAGGCCTGCAGCTTCTGGCGCATGGCGGCCGGCATCGCGGCATAGCCCTGCTGCGCTTGGTTGAAGTGCTTGTACAAGGACACCAGCCCGCGCTTGAGCCCCGGGCGGGCCCGCAGCACCGGCTCCATCATCTGGTTGAGCTTCAGCGCGTAGCGATGCAAGCCCGCGTGGCGGCTGGAAAACGTGACGTTGGCCGCCTTGAAGGTATAGGCATCGAAATGATGCGGATCGATATTCAGGAAGCCGCAGAGCTTCTGCATGAAGGCCCGCTCGTCCTGCTGCAGATCCTCGTAGAACATGACCTTGATGCAGGACGCGGGAAAACGTTGCAAAAACGGTTCCAGGTGCGGTGCGTATCGCCCATAGTCCAGCACCTGCAGGAACCAGCGTCCGATGCCCAGCGATTCCGCCGACGCGCCGCGGTCGAATTGCAGGCAGCGCTCTACATAATCTTCGAAGCTCAAGTCCTGCGGCAGTTCCAGCCGAGCCTTGTGGAAATTGAAGGACGAATAAATGCGGTCCACCGGGTGACGCAGGATAAACAGCATTTTCACGTCCTGCTTCAGCATGGCCTGCATGCGCGGCGCCACTATGCTGGATTCACCCAGATAGCCCGGTGATGCTTCCATCACCACCCTGGCGCCCCCATTTTTGCAATGGGCGAAATGGGCCGCATAAGCCTCGGCACTGCGCGCGAGGTCGGAGCAATCATCGTGGCGAAAAAAATCGGTTTCCTTGACCCGGGAGCCGCAAACCTCCGGGTGCGAAAGCAGATAGGTGAATACCGAGGTGGTACCGGCTTTCTCGGTACCGCCGATGATGAAATTGGGCAGTGTCATGGATGCTCCGGTCACGATCTGCGAAGGGCGGAAGACGGCGCGGGCCGCGCGGCCCCGGGCCTCAGTAGCGGTTGACCCGGTCCTGGGTCATGGCCTCCCGGGCACGCAGCGCCAGGGCCTGGATGCCCGCCATGCGCCGAGTACCTGCCAGGTGCATGCCAGTCATGCGGGCCCAGTCGGTCCACTTCAGCGCGGCCAGGGTCCAGGCCGGCGGATCGGCGTCGCCCAGGGTCTGCGCCGGGTAGCCGCTCTCGTGGAGCATGCGGCCCGCCACTTCTTCGAGCCGGGCAATCTGGCGCGCGTCGAAATAGCTGCGCCACCGCTGCGAGTTGGGCACCATCGCGCCCGCGCTGGCCCGCTCCGAATTCGGATCGAAATAGCGCATGCGGGACTTCAGCACCTCGGCCGAGAAAGGCAGTTCCAGGAAGCCGCAGACCCGTTGCATCCAATGCTCGGGATCGGCGGTCAGGTCTTCGTAGCGCAATTCCATGTAGCGGGCCGGGCCCAGCAGCAGGCCCTGCTGCCGTCCAGTGGACACCGCCTTCTTCCAGCGCCACACGGAGCGCAGCGGCGAGAGCTTCCAGCGGCGGTGGAAGGACTGTGCGCAATCGCGCCCGTCGCGCACCACGTGCACGAAGCGGGCCGCAGGAAAGGCCTGCGCCAGCAGCGCCAAGTGCTGCACGTACATCGGCGTCTTGTCGCCCCACCGCTGCTTGCCTTCGCGCCGGGCCATGTGCAGGTAGAGCACGGCGATGGCCTCGGCCGCGTTGCGCGCGCCCTGGTACTCCTGTTCGTCCAGCACGACCGCCTGGTCGCCGTTCTCGCGCCAGAAGGCCTTGCTGCGCCGCAATTCGTCCACCAGCTTGCGGCAGTCCTCGGCTGTCAGCGACGCCGACACGCCGTAGCGCTGCAGCAGCCCGGGCAGGACGCGCGTCTCGCGCGGCAGCATGTACAAGGCCGGATGGTTGCCCAGCGCATCGGCCAGCATGGTGGTGCCAGAACCGTTGACGCCCACCACGAAAACCGGACCTGCATCGAAACTCATGTCAACCCCTTGCGATCGATGTGGACCAGCGCGTGCAGCCAGGAGGCCAGCCGGCCCTTGCGGCCCTTGAAGAAACCCGACATGAGCTGGAACTCGCTCTCGCGCAGGGGCTTGCTCAGGACCATGGCCGCCACGGTAAAGAGGCCCAACATGGCCAGCGCCACCCACGGCCCCAGCGCGGCATGCAGCGCCGCAGCCAGCAGCACGGCGATGGCCATGCCCAACGAGAGGCGCCCCAGCGCCCGCAGGTCATAGGCCAGGTGGATGCCCTGACGCCGCAGCCACCAGGTGGCGAAGACGTTTTTGAAGCCGTGCGTGAGCGCGATGCCCGCCGCCACGCCCGCGAGGCCGTAGCGGCTGCCCAGCACCACGCCCAGCGGCACCAGCAGGAAGAGCACGCTCTGCGCCCGCAGCTGCTTGGTGATGCCGTAGAGCTGCATGCACATCGAGATGTTCTGCCCCTGGGTAGTCGCGCCCAGGCCCAGCAGCATCAGGAACATCACCTGGCCCGTGTCGGCGAAGCGTCCGCCGCTGGCCTGCGCCATCAGCTCGTCCCCGCTCACGCCCACCGCCGCCAGCCACGCCACCAGCATCATCAGGTTGGCCTTCCACAGCAGCTCCAGCGAACCGATCACGGTGGCGTGCTCCCCCTGGGCATGGCGTGCGGCCAGCACCGGCCGCACGACGCTGCCCAGCACCTGTGCCGGCATGTAGCGCCCCACCATCAGCAGCAGCTGCTGCAGGAAGGCGAACATGCCCGCAGCCTCCAGGCCCAGGTAACGGGCCACCAGCAGCCGCAGCGCGCCGATGCTGGCCGTGGCCTGCAGCAGGTTCACGCCCGTCATGTGCCAGGAGAAGGAGAGCACCTCCTTAAAGTCCAGCGCCGCCGGGTCGCCATCCGGCATCTCCCGCAGCTTGGCGTACAGCACCGCCAGCGACGCCAGCAGGAACAGCAGCGCGATGCCGGCGTCGAGCAGCAGCAGCAGCCCCAGCTCCAGTCGGCCCGACACCAGCAGCGCGGCCACGCCCAGCATGCGCATCAGCGGCATCGTCGCGTGCAGCAGTTGCGACCACTTCTGCTCCAGCAGCGACTCCAGCATCTCGCCGACGAAGCGGAAGGCCGGCACGCTGCAGATGACGGCGATGGCCCCGGCCACCGCCAGGGCATGGCCCAGCTCTTCCCGCTGCACGCCCAGGAACTGCAGCACCGAGGGCCACAGCAGCGCCAGCGCCACGGCCCAGCCGCCCAGCAGCAGCAGCCGCACGAGCACCACGCTGCGCACGAAAGGCAGCATGGCTTGGCGCGAGCCCGTCTGCGCCAGCATCGGCAGGTAGCGGCGGCTGGCTTCGAGCAGGCCAAAGGAGCTCAGCGGCACCATCAGCTCGACCATGCCCCACACGGCCATGTAGGCGCCGTAGTCGCGCGCGGGAAGCACGCGCACCAGCAGCAGCGTCAGCAGCAGGAAAGTCAGCGCCTGGGCGCCGCGCCCGACGATGAAAAACAGCAGGGCCTTGCGGATCCGCGCGGCGGAATAGCGGCCGTCGTGATGCTTGGATTGCGCCATCAGCTCCGCGCCTCGTGGGCCACCAGGCGCCGGTACTGCGCATCCACCAGCTGCGCGATGGCCTCGTAGGTGCGGTGCGTGCGAACCCAATCGGGGCCGCGTGCGGCCAGCGCCTGGGCCTGCTGCGGCTCATCGAGCAGGCGGCAGATCTCGGCGGCAAAGGCTTCCTCGTCCCAGGCCACGCAGCGGCCGGCGCCGCTTTGCTGCATCACCAGCGACTGCTCGGGATGCTCGTTGGCCACCACGCACTTGGCCATGGCCAGGTACTCGATCAGCTTGGTCGGCGAGGTGGACTCCAGCACCGGAATGGGCTTGAAGGGCGAGATGCACACGTCGGCCCGCTCCACCCAGCGCCAGGCCTCCTCCATGGGCAGGAAGCCGGTGATGGTGACGGCGTCCTGCAGCCCCAGCCGGGCCACCTCGGCCTCCAGCGCCTGCCGGTCCGCGGCGGTCTGCCCCTCGCCCACGAAGGCCAGCGTGGCGAGCGGGTAGCGGTGCCGCACCAGCTGCAGCACGCGCAGCAGGAACTCGGGGCTGCGGATGCGCAAGATGATGCCCAGGTGCAGCAGCAGCGGCGCCTCGCGCGAGGGGGGGCGTGCGTCCGCAGCCTGCCCCACCTTGTCGGCGCGGATGCCCATGGGCACCGGCGTCACGCGCGCGGCGTCGATGCCGTGCGCCACCACGTCGCGCTTCATGCGCTCGCTCTGCACGAACACGTGATCGGCCGCCGGCAGGATGGCGTGGTAGAGCGAGGCCTGCATCAGCCGGCCCTTCAGGCGCAGCAGCCAGCGATGGCGGGCCTGCGGGTTCTGCGCCAGCTGCAGCTTGGACTCGGCCAGCGGATAGGACATCCAGAACACGAAGCGGGCCCGGGTCAGCCGCGCGGCCAGCGCCGCCACCAGCCCCGCGAAGAATTTGTCCCGGACTTGGATGACGTGGTAGTTGCCGCGCCGCGCCAGCCACAGGATGCGCAGGTCGTTGAGCACGCCCTTGAGGTTGCGGGTAACGCGGCCGAGCAGCCCTTCTCCGCCCGCATTGCCGGCCAGGAACACGCGGCTGCCGAGCCAGCGGGTCTCGGCTCCCAGCTCCGGGCTCGGCTGCTGCACGTCCATCACCCAGTCGATGGTGTAGCCCCGGGACACGAGCTGGCGGGCGAACAGCTCGACCACATCGACCCGGAAGGGAGGAAAGGTGTCTTCCGTGATGTAGAGCAGCTTCAGCATGGTTTCAGCGATAGCCCAGGGCCGCGTTCATGCGGCCGCCACGGCCGTCGAAATAGGACAGCTCGGCGGGCTGCAGGTCATGGCGCCAGCGCTCATCGAGCTTGATGCCCTTGCCCGGCGCGAAGCGGGTGGCGTTGCCGTTGACCATGTGGCGCACGGCGCCGTCGAGCTGGAGCATGGACTCCTGGAAGCGCAGCCCCACGAAGTCGCACAGCGTCTCGCCCGCCCGCCGCGGCGCGCTGGCAATGTCCTCGTACTTGAGCTGCATGCGCGCCTCCGCCGGCACGTGCTTCTCCAGCAGGGCCAGCGCCCGGCCGTAGTAGCTCAGCCAACCGCGCACGCTTTCCTCCCGGTCGCGTCCGCTGCTGCGCCGCGACAGGTAGACGCCCCGCCCATCCCGGGTTACGAGCAGGATGCGCACGGTGTCCGGATCCCGCTGGTAGAGCTCCACCGCCTCCCGGACGTTCTTGGACGAGTCGATCACCACCTCCTTGTCCCAGGCGGCGGCCACGGCCTCGTACAACTTCATCTTGTTCACCAGGGCCTGCTCGTAGGCCGGCGGCACCGGGCAGTGCGAGCGCACGCCTTCGGGCAGCAAATCCCGCAGCGCCATCCAGCTCTTGCGCATGCGCACCGCGGCCAGAAAGCCGCGCGTCTGGTGAGCCTGGTCCACGTAAGTCCAGGCCACGGCATCCCACAGCCGGAAGCGGTACGGCTGCTGCGGAACGAAACCCCAGGGCGCGAGCCGCTTGAACACCGCCTGCCAGTCCGGACAATCTTTCACCAGCGCCCCGCAGGAACAGCGCTCGCCGACACGAATGGCCTTGGCCAGAAAATTCACCTCGCCCAACGAGGTGGCCTGGGAATGTCCACCCAGGAACATGTCCGTCAGCGTCGAACCACAGCGCGCTGCCGAACAGACGTAGAGCACCTTCATCGCCTTGCCTCAAAAACAGTATCCGAACTGTTCAATATCCCGCGCATAAATTTGCGCCACCCGCCGGCGACTGGCGTCGGAGTAATAATCCCTGTAGGAGAGCCGCCGGCTGGCATTGACCAGCGGCAAATCGCAGCGGCAACCCAACTGGTCAGCCACGTACTGGAAATCATCCGCAAGACGCTCGAAGCGGCCTACGAAATCCATGCAGACATGGCCCTGCCCATTCACCACGAATTCCCACTGCGGAACGAAGTGAATCTGGTTATAGATGTTGCGCGGCTCCAGCCACTGCAGCACGAACTCGTCGAACGACTGGTACTGGCTCAGCACCGAACGCCCCCAGGCCGCATCGCGATCATTCCCGCCACCCTGCGAAAGATAAGTATAGGCAGAGACGATGCGGTCCCAGGGGTTGCGCACGAAGGTGAATTTGAAGTATTCGTCAAATGCTTGGCCACCGAACAGGGCACGGTAAGCCCGCGCCGTCAGGTGCCCTCCTCCCTTGCAATCGAACAAGGCTGTGCACAGCGAAATTCCAGCAGTTTTGGGGATATGCACGAAAATGCAGCGATTCTCGTCAAAAGGGCTCAGGCAATAGTCTTCCTCGTCTGGCATCGTGCGCAGGCGGCGCAATGGGCCATTGGGCTTGTAGGCTCTCAACAGTTGCCTGCACCCCCAGGGCACCGAGCGGCGGTAAATGGATTGGATGACTGCATGCATCTGTACTCCTGGCAATTTACAAGCCCGCTCTATTTCCACCGAATCACGCGTAGCCCCAGCGAATCAGGGTATCCCGTTGAAGCGCCGTGACACTTTCACAGTCCGCCGCAGACCATTTTCGGCGCCATGAGGCGTCCACCGGCTTGATGGACAGGGAAGCGATGAAATCCTCGTACTCTCGATCGGCATAAGCCTGCACCCCCATGAAACGCAGCAGCTTGCGCAACTCGCCATGTGGATCGGCCAGCAATTGCTCGTAATGCAAGGTGTGCTTCGACGCGGCTTCGACGGTTTGCAGCCCACGCTCGATCTGGTGCATGCCCTCGACCCAATTGCGGGCCGCGATATGCAATTCACTAGCCCCCTCGGCCTTGAGCTCACGCGGCGTCTTGCCGGCCCAGAACAACTGGTGGTCCGCCCACCAGCCTACCCGCACGAGTGAATCGGCCACGCTGCGGCCATCCCGCACCAGATGCACGAACTTGCAGCGCGGAAAAGCCTGCCGCAGCACCGCCACACGCCGGTTGTTGGCCGTGCGCTTGCATACCACCACCTCGCCGCCGCCCTGTTGCAATACCGACTCAAAAGTGTTTCTCAGCCGGCCAAGGCCAGGTTCTTCCAGCACGAAGTCATGCGCCGGCGTGGGTGGAATACCGGCACGCTCAAAAACGCTTTCGGCTTCCGCGGGCGCGGGTATCCAGAACTGCGACCACCCGCGCCGCCCTTCGAAATAGGCATTGCCCTGCCCGCCAAACCAGGCCTTGCGCTTGAGCGCCAGTGAATGGCGGGGAATCCGATGCATCAAGGCCAAGCTGGGCAGCGCCGGCAGACGGCTTTGGTAGTTGCTCAAATAACCGACTGCGGGATGCGCCGCCAGCAATTTGTACAGCAATGTGGTCCCGGAACGGCCGGAACCCAGAATGAAAACCACCTTGTCATCCATGCAGATACCTCGGAGTCGCGTGCTTGCGTGCCAAATCCGTTTTCGTGTTGTTCTCAGAACCGTCCTGAGGCGCGTGGGCCGGGCCAGCCGCTCGAATCAGGCTACCCAGCCGGACCACGCGCCACCAGTAGGCCGAATATCCCAGCATGAACACCATGAGAAATTGCGAGGGAGCCGCGCGCAGCGCGAAGTTGCTGTACGGCAAGGTGATGGCATAAATCATCAGCCCGGCCGCGGCCGCCTCCAGCAGGGCCTTGTGCTCCACCGGCACCAGGGGCGAGCGGGCACTGCTCGCGCAATTCATGCCGGCCAGCACCAGCACGGCCATCAACAGCACGTGCCCAATGACGCCGGTTTCCCACAACAGTACGTTGGTACTGGTCATGTCGAGTGGATAGGGAAACTGCCGCACCAATTCGCCCGTGCCAATGGAGGAGATCTGCGTGGCCCCGATGCCATAACCCAGCAGGGCATGGAAGGGATCGCCGTAGCGCACGCTGCGCTGCCACCAGTCCGCCATGCGTGCCGCCCGGCTGACCACCACGCCGCCCTCGGAACGGCTGTGCACCTCCTCCGGGTTGAGCTGGTTCTTCACGGCTTCCAGCGGCGACGTGGGCATCTTGCCGGACAGCGTCATGCCGCGATTGGCATAGAAAGTGTTCTCGTAGACCAGGAGCAGCGAGCCCATCAGCGCCACGGAAATCAGCACGGCGCCTATGCTCAGCGCCGGCCGCTGCAGCAGTTCCCGGTAATACACCAGCGCAAATACCACCGGCACCAGCAATACCGCGGCCTTGACCTCGGACAGGCCCAGGGAGCCGAGAATGGAGAGCAGCACCAGGATGGCCAGGCCCCGGTGAATCTGGCGCGTCCGCCACAGCGACAGTACGGCCGCCATGGCGATCAGCAGGAAAATACCCATGCCATGGCTGGCACCGCCGCCTTCCATATTGCCGGGGAAAGTGCCGACCACGGCATCCCAGGGCGACAGGCGGCTGGACGCCTTGGCCACCACCAGATACTGGTACAAAGCCACCGGCAACTGGATCACGGCACAAGCCAGCAAGGCTTTCCAGGCCAGCGCCATGTCGCGCGGCCCCAGCATGCCGACCGCCAGGGCCAACGCGACGGACCAGAAAGCGAAATAGGCCCGCGACGCCACAGCCACCTCGCCCACCATCGGCGAGCTGAGTGCCGTGCTGCATACCGCCACAACCAGGAACATGGCCAGAATGAAAAGCCACAGCGGCCAGCCCGCGTCCAGGGTGGGCTTTTTAGGCCTGAGCACGAACGCTGCCAACGGCACATAGAGGGCCAGCGTCAGCAGGGGCGGAACCCAGCGGGCGGAATCCAGCTTGGCGAAATACATCACCGGCCCGACAAGCACCATGGAAACGACCAATACCGACCAGAATGCCAGCCGCGCAGGAATGACGAACAGCACCAGCAGGCCAATCAGGCCTACGAAAGGCGCCAGGAATGCCGGGCGTCCGAGGGCTGCCGCCATGCCCATCAGCACGGCAAAGCCCAGGCCTAGAAACAACAGCGGCAAGGAACCGCGGGATAGACTGGAATTCATAGAGCCGCCGTCTTTGAATTTGCCGGGGGGCTGGAGACGCTGCCCATCAGCCGCTGGCGCATGGACGTGTCCAGGGTGGCGACATGAGCTCGCACGAATTCTTCATGACGCCTGAAGGCGGCTTCGGTATCCCGGTCCAGGCTGGAAACCCGCACCAGGATGCCGTCCGGAATCAGACCGCGCATGCCATAGCGCAATTGGGCCATTTTCATCCCGGTACCTGAGGTGACGGCCTGATCGCCGAC
>JAEYPG010000351.1 GCA_023410975.1 Pseudomonadota bacterium | reverse complement strand
GGCAACGACATCGCCGACCACGACCGGCTCGCGCGCGTGGCGCTGGACCGCCACGCCAGCCGCGCGCAGCGGCTGCACGGCATCGGCGGCGTGCGCGACCTCTGTGTGGGCGAATACAACCGCATCGACGGCCACGCGCAGCTCGACGACGCCACGGCCTTCGAGCCGCGCCGGCGCGAGTTCGTCATCGTGCGGCTGCAGCACTGGGCGCGCAGCAACCTGCCCAAGGAGCTGGCTGCACGCGCGCAAGCGCTGCTGGATGCGGGGGCCGCCATCGACGGCTGGGCCGACGCGCCGCCGCCGCACGATGGCGCCGAGCGCTACGTCAACCGCTTCACGGCCGTGCAGCGCGACGCGCCGCTGATGCCGGCGTGGGACCCGCAGCTGGACCTGCCCGCGATGCCGCTGATGACGGCCACGGTCGTCGGCGTGGAGGGCGCGCCGGTGTGGTGCGACGACCTTGGGCGCGTGAAGGTGCGCTTCCACGGGCTGGACCCTGAGGACCATGAGCACGCCGCGGGCGCGGGGACCAACGGCAACGCCGGCGACAGCGCGTGGGTGCGCGTCAACGGGCTGTGGTGCGGGCCGGGCTTCGGCGTGGTGTTCCCGCTGCGCCCCGGCATGGAGGTGAGCATCGGCTTCGAGATGGGCGACCCCTCGCGCCCGGTGGTCATGGGCTGCCGCCACCACGCCTCCAACCCGCCGCCGCGCTTCGACGGCCTGACGGGGTTGCCGCAGAACCATGCGCTGAGCGGCATCGTCACGCGCGAGCTGGGCGGTGAGCGCCAGCAGCAGCTGCGCTTCAACGACACCCGCGGCCACCTCAGCGCGCAGCTCGCCAGCGGCCACGCGGCGAGCCAGCTCAACCTGGGCGACCTGGCCACGCCCATGCGCAAGGGGGAGACGCATCCACGCGGCGAAGGTGCCGAGCTGCGCAGCGACGCGGCCACCGCCGTGCGCGGTGGGCAGGGCGTTCTGATCTCGTCGGCGGCACAGCCCGAGGCCGGCGGCAATCACCTCGCGCGCGACGAGTTGCTGGGCCTGGTGCAGGCGCTGCAGTCGGCCGTGGAGGAACTCGCATCGCTGGCCGACACGCACCAGGCCGGCAGCACCGATCCGGCACGGCTCAAGCGCCTGGTGCAACTGCTGGGCGACTGGGACAAGGGCTCGAACGTGGACCCGGACGCTGCAGGCGGCGGCGCGCCGCTGGTGGCGGTGAGCGCCACGGCGGGCGCGGCCGTAGCCAGCCAGGATGGGCTGCTGCTGGGCGCGCAGACGCACATCGACGCCGTGAGCGTGGGCCATACGCAGCTCACGGCCGGTGGGCAGATCCGCCAGCGCGCGGCGCAAGGCGTGAGCACCTTCGCGCACCAGGGCGGCATCACGGCCGTGGCCGGCCAGGGGCCCGTGGCGCTCCAGGCGCACGACGGCGACATCGACCTGGTGGCCGCGCGCACGATCCGGCTCACGGCCGGGACGAAGGTGGTGATCCAGGCGCCGGAGGTGGAGGTGATCAGCGACGGCGCGGCCACGCGCTGGGGCGGCGGCTCGCTGTACGAGCAGGCGCGCGGGGCCTACGTGATCAAGTCGGCGAGCTTCGCGCACAGCAGCGGCGGGGAGGGAGTGCCGGCGGGGGTGAAGGCGCCGGGGAGCGATTTGAAGTTCGACCAGCACATCGTGCTGGTCGATGCCATGACCGACCTGCCGGTCGCCGGACGGCGCTGCCGGATTCATGTGGAGGACGGTCAGGTCATCGAGGCCACGACCGACGAGCAGGGAAAGGTGCCGGTGTTCCGGTCTTCCATTCCCTATGCCCGCTACACGGTTGAGCTGCTGGACTGAAGGAGGCTTGCCATGGCGACGTCTTCCATCGTGGGCTACCAGCTGCCCGTCCAGCCTGAAACCGGCGGGCGCAAGGCGCAGGGTTTCGTGACCCCGGCGAGCGACAAGCTGCCGCAGAAGATGGCCGTGATGCCGCGGCGGGTCATTCCCATCGTTTTCCTGCCGGGCATCATGGGGTCGAACCTGCGGCTGTCCGCAGGGCGCCAGGGCGAGCTGGGCAAGGGCAACAACATCGCTTGGCGGCCCGATCGCAAAGGGGAAGCCATTGATTTGCTCTCTGCTTCCCCGGCACAAAGGCAGATGCAACTCGACCCAGCCCAGACGGAAGTCGATACCTATGCGCCCGATGCGCCGACGGGTGATCCAACCGAATCACCCGAACAGCGGCACGACAACGCAAAGGCGAAATTCACGTTGCCGCTGGATCTGGGCATCAACACCCCTTTACTGATGGACGACCCGCCCACGGTCCAACCGCGCCGGAGCAAGGAGCAGAAAGCGCGAGAACGTGGCTGGGGCGAGGTTTTCTTCGACAGTTATGGCGAACTGCTGCAGCGTTGCGAATTGCGGCTGCACACGGCCTTTCACGGCGGCAAGCTCGATGCGTGGTGGAGAAACATCGTCGATGTCAATCCGGCAGCTTGGCAGGCCTACCTGGGGTCAAACCTGCAGCCTTTGCAGGAGGAAGAGCTGCGGCAGGCACTGCGCGATTGCTGGTTCCCGGTGCACGCCATGGGCTACAACTGGCTCCAATCGAATCGGCAATCAGGTGTGGACACGGCCGATCGCATCGACAAATTGATCGCGCAGTACCAGGGTTGGGGGTTCCAGTGCGAGAAGGTCATCGTGGTCACGCACAGCATGGGCGGGTTGGTGGCCCGCGCGCTCATTCATCCTGCCATGGGGAATCGTCAGGAAAAGGTGCTGGGCATCGTGCATGGGGTGATGCCTGCCAATGGGGCTGGTGCAGCCTACAAACGCATGCGTTGCGGTTTTGAAGATGGTTTATTAAATATCACGGCCAAGGTGTTGGGAAACTCCGGCGATGAAGTCACTGCGGTGTTGGGTAACTCGCAGGGTGGTTTGGAGTTGTTGCCCAGCCAAGCTTATGGCGACGAGTGGCTACGGATCACTCGTGACGGCCAAACGCTGCTTAATCTGCCCAAGCGGGGTGGTGATCCTTACGTGGAAATTTACAAGTTGCGCGGGGCTTGGTACCGACTGCTGAATGAAAAATGGCTGAACCCGGCACAACAAAAACTGGATATGAAGCCTTTTGAGCGTTCCTGCAAAATGCTTGATAAGGCCAAGATGTTTCATCGCGATATTGCCAATACTTATCATTCCACCAGTTACGCTCACTATGGTGCCGACGCCAGCCATGCGGCTTGGCACCATGTTGTTTGGGATATCGGGAAAAATATCTCAATTGGATCGCGGGCGGAAACCTTTGAACTGTTGTCCGATAACCGTAAAGGCCTGCTGCACCTCGCTGACCCGGCATTGCCGAAGCCGCCGGGCCTGACGTCACCGGGTCCCAGTGCGCGGTTGCAACCGCCGGTTGATCCCGGAGACCAAACGGTGCCTCTTCATTCCGCAGACGCTCAATTGCTCAGTGGCAAGTTCAAAGGCTTGTTCCGGCAAACCGGCTACGAACATCAGGACAGCTACAAGAATGAAGCCGCTCTGCACAGCACGCTCTATAGCCTGGTGCGAATTATCCAGACGATGGAATGGAGCCAATGATGTCTGCACGGCAAAGCACTACCAGTGTCTGGGGCTGCATGGCATTGATCAGCCTCGCACTGAGCGCCTGTAACTACACGCGAATATCCATGAAAACACCCAACTTGACGCCGCTTACGCCTCGCCTGCAAAAAATTTTTGAAGACACCAAAACCGTCTGCTTTGGACGCTTGCTCATCGATGTGCCTGCCAGTGCAGTCGTGGTGTATGGTTTTGCTGAAGCACCATTTTCAACCAAGCGTTTGGCGGGCGAAGGCATGAAAATTCATGGGTGGGTTGTCAAGCGATTGGAAGAGATTGCAAAAAATAATAGCTACGCAATGAAGGAGTTGAAAGAAGGGCCTGAGGCCATGTATGGCAAAGTTGTTGATGGCATATTGCCGATGCAAAAAATCGTCTTTGGTGTGGAAAAGAGTACTGGCAGTGACTACAAAGTTGAATCATTTCTTCGTTTGGATGACGACGTGTTCGTTCAGAATGCCATCGCTTATGCGCCTGAAGATGCTGCCAAGTACGGTCACTCCGTTTCCGAAACGGTAAGGGAATTGAATGAAGGGGCAAAAAACCTCCGCCCCCGAGCCGATGATGAAATTCCTGATGACGTGGGCGTATGCATCGATGGTGCCTTCATCAGCAAGCCACTGGGTGTCATAGGCGAAAATTTCAGTTTGGGTATCCGACTCAAGGAATTTCCGGATGTGCATTTCTCCATAAATACGCGGGTTAATGTTGGAGACAAGCAGCAGGAAACGATAGATGGCATCCAGCGCCGACAGAAGGAGGCCGAAGATTACGCCCGGCGCAGTGGCCATGGCGCCTGGTACGCAAGCATCAAATTTTTTCGCAGAGGCGAACGCGAATTCAACGGCGGTAAGGGATACGAGTTGCTTGCGCGCAAGCCCGTACAAGGCGACGGTAGTGAAAATCACCAGTTTGTATTTGAAGGAGGCGGAGAAGCCAACAACGAGCTCAAGCCTGCATTCGAAATGCAATTGGACACCGGTGCGAGCAATCAACAGACGGCCCGGGTGCCTCCAAGCCTCAGCGACGAGGAAGCCGTGGCGTTGTGGGACAAGCTCATCAGCTCCATCCGTGTGCGTCCGACAGGCGCCACCAAGGCGAGCCAAGCCGTGCCAGGGGCCCCCCTCGGCGAATGCCACGTCACCGGCCACCGCTGCCCGCAAACCGGCTGGTGGGAGTGCGACGACCCGCTCGACCTGGCGCAGCGCCCGGGCATCTGGTTGGAAAAAGGCCAGCTGATGCCGATGGCGCTGGTGTGGCGCGAGCCCAGCCTATGGCAGCAACTCAAGGGCGAGCGCCCGGTGGGCAAGACGCCCGCGGTGTGGCGCTTGGCTTCCTACGAGAGGCCGCCGGGTGTCGAGGGCACGAGCCCATCGGTCCGTGCCCAGCAGCCTCCGCCGCCTACACAGGGCCCGAGCGGAAGCTGACGGCCGCAACCTTCAGCACAAGGCTGCGGCGCCGTTTACCCCGCTTGCCAGCCGCTGTGCGAAGTGCGCCGCCGTCAGCGGCCGCCCCGCTGCATCCACCGGCATCCAGCCTGCCGGCGGCACCAGGTTCGCCACCGCGTCCACCCGGTACTGCCGGTCGCTGCCGAGCCGGGCCTCGAACTCGTTGGCCCGCCCCACCAGCAGCGGCAGGTCCGCGTCCACCAGCACGCAGGCATGCGCCAGCACCACGTGCTCCGTGGCGCTGGCGCGCTTCCAGTACTGCGCCGTGCCCACCGCCTTGCGCCCGTCCAGCGCCAGGTTGAAGCGGCCGTCGCAGAAGGAGCCTTCCACCGCCTGCGCCTGGGCGTCCAGCCCGAAGCTCTCGAACGCTTCCTGCAACAGGGAGCACAGCCCCAGGTACACCGTCTCCATCGCATCGGCCATGCGCGCGGGCGTGCGCCAGGCCAGGCTGAGGTTGACCATGCCCGGCCCCTGCGGCACCAGCCCGCCGCCGGAGCGGCGCACCGATACCGGCCAGCCCTCGGCCGCGAAGCGCTCGCACATCGCCTCGAAGCGCTCGAAGCGCCGGTAGGTGGCGGGCACCACCAGCGCGGGGCGGCATTCCCACACCGCGGCATAGGCGCCGCCCTCGGCGGCCTGCTCCAGCAGCCGCGTCTCCAGCGCCAGGTCGTCCTGCGGCCGGCCGGCATCGGGCAGCAGCACGAAAGCCGGCCGCCGCGCAGGCGCAGAAGAAAAGCTGTGCGTCGTCATGGTGATGCCTCCTCGTCTTCTCTCGTTCACGGCGCCAAAGAAGAATCCCCGCCGCACCCGCCTGCACGGGCGCGACGGGGACCAGTCTGCGCTTGAGTCAGTCAGTCAGTCAGCCGGCCGGATCAGCCGCCCACGTGCTTGCGCAGCAGCCGGTTGACGTCGTTGGCGCGCTCCATCTGCACCATGTGGCCGGCGCCCTCGAAGCGCTCCACCGTCGCCCCCGGTGGGGCGTGGGCGGCGTGCGCGGCCGGGACGATGCGGTCTTCCGTGCCCCAGACCACCAGCACCGGCTTGCCGCCGGAGCCCAGCTCCAGCCCCGGCCGCGCCGCCTGCCGGCCCTGCGGGAACAGCGCCTGGCTCAGCGACAGCAGCAGCGGCTCCACGCCGTCCAGCCGCTTGTACTTGAGCACGTCGTCCACCATCTGGCGGCTCACCAGCGTGGGGTCGTTGAACAGCTGCTCCAGCACCGGCTTGAGCTCGCGCCGCGACGCCGCCGTGGCGAAGCCTTCGGTGTAGGCGTGGTTGATGTCCTCGCCCAGCCCGGCCGGCGCGATCAGCGCGACGGAGGCCACCCGCGCCGGGTGCGCCAGCGCCAGCTGCGACGCGACCGCGCCGCCCATGGAGTGGCCCACCGCGTGCACCTGCGGCACGTCCAGCGCGTCCAGGAAGCGGGCGGTGAAGTCCGCCAGCGCCGCCAGGCTCGCGCCCGGCAGCTTCACGTCGGACTGGCCGTGTCCCGGCAGGTCCAGCGCGATCACGGGCGCCACTTCGGCCAGCGCGTCGATGTTGAACAGCCAGTTGTCCAGGTCGCCGCCGAAGCCGTGGATGAACAGCACCGGCGTGCCGCTCTCCGCGCCGCGTCGGGCGTAGCGCACGCGGATGCCGTCCACCTCGGTCCACAGGTAGGCAGGCGCGGCATCGGCGTCCTCCTCGTCGTCCGCCGAAGGCGTCTGGTAGGCCGCGACGTAGGCGTCGATGTCGGCGTCGGACACCTCGGGCCCCGCCATCACGCCCAGCAGCGCCTTGACCGGCAGCAGCTCGCCCTCCTGCGCGACCTTGCGGCGCAGCACGCCGGGGTCGGCCGCCTCCACGGCGTTGGCGATCTTGTCGGTCTCGACGTCCAGGATCGGCATGCCCACCGCGATCTCGGTTCCTTCCTCGACCAGCCACGACATGACGGTCCCTTCCTTCATCGACAGGCCCCACTTGGGCATGACGATGGGCGTGATTGCTGCGGTCATTACTGCTTGCCTCCTTTGAGCGTGCGGCGCACGGCGTCGCCGATCTGTTGGGCGCTGGGGATGTAGAGGTCCTCCAGCGTGGGCGAGAAGGGCACCGGCACGTGCGGCGGCGACACCAGCTCGATCTGCGCCTTGAGCGCCTTGAAGGCGTGCATCGCCACCTGCGCGGAGATGTCGGTGGCGATGTTGCAGCGCGGGCTGGCCTCGTCCACGCACACCAGGCGCCCGGTGCGCTCCACGCTGTCGAGCACCGTGTCCATGTCCAGCGGCGAGAGCGTGCGCAGGTCGATCACCTCGGCCTCCACGCCTTCCTTGGCGAGCGCCGCGGCGGCCTCCAGCGCGCGGTGCACCATCAGCCCGTAGGTGACGATGGAGACGTGCTCGCCCTCGCGCACCACGTTGGCTTCGCCGAACGGGATGGCGTAGGAGCCCTCGGGCACCTCGCCTTCGAGCCCGTACAGGTTCTTGTGCTCGCAGAAGATCACCGGGTCGTTGTCGCGGATGGACTGGATCAGCAGCCCCTTGGTGTCATAGGGCGTGCTGGGACACACGACCTTGAGGCCGGGGATGTGCGTGAACACCGGCGTGAGCATCTGCGAGTGCTGCGCCGCGGCGCGGAAGCCCGCGCCCACCATGGCGCGGATCACCACCGGCGTCTCCGCCTTGCCGCCGAACATGTACCGGAACTTCGCCGCCTGGTTGAAGATCTGGTCGAAGCACACGCCCATGAAGTCGATGAACATCAGCTCGGCGATGGGCCGCATGCCGCAGGCCGCCGCGCCGATGGCCGCGCCCACGTAGGCGCTCTCGGACAGCGGCGTGTCCAGCAGCCGGTCGCCGTGCTTGGCGTACAGGCCCTTGGTGACGCCGAGCACGCCGCCCCAGGCGTCCTTCTCGCCCTCGGCGCCGGCGCCGCCGACGATGTCCTCGCCCATCATGATCACCGACGGGTCGCGCGCCATTTCCTGGTCGATGGCTTCGTTGATCGCCTGCTTGAATGAAATCTTCCTGGCCATGTCCTGTCTCCTGGCTGGATGGCTGTGTGAATGAATGCGTTGAAAACGTGGTGCCGTGCGCGCGTCAGTACTTGACGTACACGTCGGTGAGCAGGTCCGCGGCGGTGGGCAGCGGCGCGGCCTTGGCCTGCTTGACCGCGTCCTCGATCAGGCCCAGCACCTCGTGGTCGATGGCCTGCAGCTCGCCGGCCTCCAGCACGCCGGCGCTGGTGACGGCGGCGGCGAACTTCTTGAGGCAGTCGCGGTTGTTGCGGATGTCATCGAGCTCGCCCGCGGCGCGGTAGGTCTGGGCGTCGCCCTCGAAGTGGCCGTAGAAGCGCACCATGCGGCACTCCAGCAGCGCCGGGCCGCCGCCCTCGCGGGCGCGCTTGATGATCTCGCCCGCGGCCTCGTGCACGGCGAAGAAGTCGGTGCCGTCCACCGCCACGCCGGGGATGCCGAAGCCCGCGGCGCGGTCCACGTAGCTCTCCACCGCGGTGGCGTAGTCGCGCGAGGTGGCCTCGGCGTAGCCGTTGTTCTCCACCACGAACAGCACGGGAAGGTTCCACACCGCCGCCAGGTTCAGGCTCTCCAGGAAGGTGCCCTGGTTGGAGGCGCCGTCGCCCACGAAGCACACCGCCACCTCGCCGCTCTTGCGGTACTTGGCCGCCAGCGCCGCGCCGCATACCAGCGGCGCGCCAGCGCCCAGGATGCCGTTGGCGCCCATCATTCCCTTGGAGAGGTCCGCGATGTGCATGGAGCCGCCCTTGCCGTTGCAGGAGCCGCCCTTGCGCCCGTAGATCTCCTTCATCATCGACGCCACGTCCACGCCCTTGGCGATGCAGTGGCCGTGGCCGCGGTGCGTGCTGGCGATGCGGTCGCCGTCGCCGAGGTGGCTCATGATGCCCACGGCGGTGGCTTCTTCGCCGGCGTAGAGGTGCACGAAGCCCGGGATGTCGCCCCGGGCGAAGTCCACGTGCAGCCGCTCCTCGAACTCGCGGATGGTGCGCATGGTCCGGTAGCACTGCAGCAATGCCTGCCGCTCCAGCGGGAAGGGTTTCACAGTCATGGTCCGTCTCCTGTCAGTGGTTGCTTGGGGAACGGTGGAGCAGCCCCCGCTGCGCCGCGAGCTGCAGGCAGCGGGTGACGTCCACCGTGGGAAAGGCGTTCGGGCGCAGCGTGAGCTGCACGCGCTCGCCGGGTTCGAAAGGCAGCTCGCGCTCGCCGTCCAGGGCCACGATGCCGCCGGCCTGCGCGACCTCGAAGGCGCGGCCCGGCGCCATGGGCTCCCAGTGCGCGATCGGCACCTCGGCCAGCAGCCCCGGCGCGATGGGCGCGCGCAGCGTCAGCCGCGCGTTGGCGCCCTCGCGGGCCAGCGTCACGGCCAGGCCCTGCGGCGCGCGCCGGTCCACCGGCTGCAGCAGGCCGCCGATGGACGACAGCCCGATGCACTGCGGGTCGGCGAAGGTCAAATAAGCGGCGCTGAGCTGCTCAGTCTTCCACACCGCGCGCGCGCCGATGCAGCGCTCGGTGCTGATCACCGCGTCCACCAGCGCGATGTCGCGGCGGCGCTCGCCGATGCTCACCTCCAGCACCTTGTTCCACGCCAGCGCCTCGTCCGCGCCGAGGCGGCCGGTGGCGAACAGCGCCACGGCCATGGCCGCCAGCGTGGGCTCGCGCAGCTCCGGGAAGGCGTTGTTGGTGCCGGTGGACAGGCCCGCGATGGGCACGTCCGCGCACTCGCGCACCACCGCGCGGTGCGTGCCGTCGCCGCCCAGCACGATCAGCGCGCGCACGCCCGCGGCCCGCATGCGGCGCGCGGCCTCGAAGGTGTCCTCGACGCTGGAGCTCACCGCCATGTCCAGGAACTCGACCGCGGGCAGCGTGCCGCCCGACGCCGGCTCGCGCTGCAGGTGGCGGTTGAGCAGGGCGCGGATGCCGGCCTTGTCCGGCATCACCAGCACGCGGCCGACGCCCAGCGACTTCAGCGTCGTCAGCAGCCGCAGCACGATGCTCACGCGCTCGGCGAGCTGCGGGCTGCTGGCGTTGACGAGGACGCGGCGGATGTCGCGCGCGGACACCGGGTTCGCGATGATCCCCACGCTCACTTCCCCGCTCTTCGCTGGCATCGACATGGTCCGGGCTCTCCGTCAACTGGACGGGGCCTTAACCGCAAGGCCTGTGCCACGCGTGAAAAAGTGGCGCCGGCCGGCTGGAATCCGGCGAAGGCCCTGGTGACGCCGTGCCGCGCACGGGCCGCTTCGGCCCGGACCTGTTGCAGCGGCCCCATCGCCGTGCGACAGGTGTCGCATCACACCTGTCGCAGTTGCTCCACGTCCGGTTGCAAGTCACCTGGGCGGCTTCGGGGTAATTGCTGTTTTCCCTGTGAGCCCGCACTCAGATGATGCGAGCCCGGCCGCGGCAGT
The DNA here is from genome assembly GCA_023410975.1 of Pseudomonadota bacterium. Lineage (GTDB taxonomy): Bacteria > Pseudomonadota > Gammaproteobacteria > Burkholderiales > Burkholderiaceae_C > Azohydromonas. Next base: position 5,012 of record JAEYPG010000351.1, on the reverse strand, counting down.
GGCCGGCAAGAAGAGGAGACGACACATGCCCAACGCCCTGACCCGACACATCGACAACGTGATTGCCGTTGGCACCGGCGCGCTGGCGGTGCGGGCCGCGGGTCCGGAATCGCTTTTCCACAAGTCCTGGGCTCGCTGCATGAGCCAGCATGGCCTGGACCCCACGCGCCCCACGCCCGCGCGCATCCTGCCCTCGGCCGCGGTGCGCGAGCACCGCCAGCGCATGGAGGGCTTCCTGCGCGTGGCGCGCGCGGGCATGGAGGACATGTACCGCCGCGTGGCCGACCTGGGCTACATGCTGCTGCTCACCGACGCCGACGGCATCGCCGTGGACTACATTGGCAACCCCGCCACCGAGCCGCAGCTCAAGCGCGCCGGGCTCTACATCGGTGCCGACTGGAACGAGGCTCATGCCGGCACCTGCGGCGTGGGCACCTGCCTCATCGAGCGCACCACCATCACCTGCCACCGCGAGGAGCACTTCGACGCCACGCACATCTCGCTGACCTGCACCTCCTCGCCGCTGTACGCGCCCGAGGGCGAGCTGCTGGGCGTGCTGGACGTGTCGGCGCTGAAATCGGCCGAGGCGCGCGACAGCCAGCACCTGGTCTGGCACCTGACCACGATGTACGCGCAGATGATCGAGGACGCCAACTTCCTGCGCGCCTTCGACCACCACTGGATCCTGCGCCTGGGGCGCGCGCGCGGGCTGGTGGACGTGTCGGGCGAGCTGATGCTGGCCTTCGACGAGGAGGGCGTCATCGTCGGCGCCAACACCGGCGCGCGGCGGCAGTTCTGGCAGACGCTGCGCGGCGACCGCGACGCGGCCGGGCTCATCGGTACGCCGCTGACGGAGCTGCTGGACATCAGCCCCAATGTGCTGTGGGGCCTGGCGCGCGGCCACGGCGCGCCGGAGGTCGCCACGCGCTTTCCCCATCACGGGCAGCGCTTCTTTCCCAGCGTGATCCCGCCACGCAGCCGTGCCGGCTCGGTGCTGCGAATGCCGTCGCCGCGGCTGCAGGCGGTGGAGGAAGCGCTGCCGCGCAGCCCGCTGGAGCGGCTGGCCGGCGACGACGCGGCGATGCAGCGGCTCATCAGCCACGCCCGGCGCCTGGTGGACAGTGGCGTGGCGCTGCTGATCCATGGCGAGACCGGCGCGGGCAAGGAGGTGCTGGCCAAGGCGCTGCATGCGCACAGCCGCCGCGCCAGCAAGCCTTTCGTGGCCGTCAACTGCGCTTCCATCCCCGAGTCCCTGATCGAGAGCGAGCTCTTCGGCTACACGCCCGGCACCTTTACCGGCGGGCGCAGCAAGGGCATGAAGGGGCTGATCGCGCAGAGCGACGGCGGCACGCTGTTCCTCGACGAGATCGGCGACATGCCGCTGCAGCTGCAGACGCGGCTGCTGCGCGTGCTGTCGGAGTCCGAGGTGCTGCCGCTGGGCGCGGACAAGCCGGTGCCGGTGCAGCTGCATGTGATCGCCGCCTCGCATCGCGACCTGCGCCAGGCCGTTGCGCAGGGTACTTTCCGGGAGGACCTGTACTACCGCCTCAGCGGCGCGGTGCTGCGGCTGCCGCCGCTGCGCGAGCGCAGCGACCTGGACTACCTGGTGCGCACGCTCTTCGCAGAGGAGGCGCGGCAGCTGCAGCTGGAGCGCGCCAGCCTGTCGGACGAGGCGCTGGGGCTGCTGCTGGCGCACCGCTGGCCGGGCAACGTGCGCGAGCTGCGCAACGCGCTGCGCTACGCGCTGGCGCTGGCCGGCGAACTGCCTGTGACGCCGGCGGAGCTGCCGGTGGAGGTGGTCGAGGCCGCGTTGTCCGCGCGCACCCTGGCCATCACGGCGGCGGCGCCGGCCGCCTCGCCCGCCAAGGCAGCCCTGACCACCGACATGGAGGCCGATGACGCCGCCGAGGCGCAGCGGCTGCTGCAGGCGCTGCGCCGCCACAAGTGGGCCATCAGCGCCGCCGCACGCGAGCTGGGGGTGTGCCGCGCCACGGTGTACCGGCAGATGAAGCGCCACGGCATCACGCCTCCGCATCGCTTGTGAATTTCCCGCCCGCTGTCGTGGGAATATATGTCCATTACTCCTTCTTTCCCCCTTCGGGGGATTTGCCCCCTAATCGGGGTCAGCTCTTCCTTGGGTTTGTTTTGATTTTTCTCATGGACACAATACCTTGACCTGTTGAAGATTTCGGCGTGCGGCTTTTGGGAAGCCGAATGCGCAAGAATTACAGCAGGCGCCTGGCTTTCCCATCGTGTTAATAGGGGGAAGATATGCACTGCGTCATCGAGTCCCAGCCTGTGCATTCGGCCGGCCTTTTAAGTATGCCGGAGGAGGAAACTTCGTCCCAGCGCCGCGTCCTGCTCGTGGACGACCATGAATTGATCCGCTGCGGCGTGCGCTCGCTGTACGCGAAAATCGACGACCTGCGCATCGAATGGCTCGAAGCCGTGACCTTGCTCGATGCGCTGGAGGCCTATGCCCGGCACTCGCCCATCGATGCCGTGCTGCTGGACCTGAACCTGAGCGATTGCAAGGGCTTGCAAGGGCTGCGCCGCTTCGTGGAGTGCCATCCCGGCGCCCGCGTGGCGGTGTTCAGCGGCACCGCCGACGAATTCGTGGTGCGCCAGGCGAGGGCCCTGGGGGCCGCAGCCTACGTGCACAAGGGCGCGCTGATGGAGGACATGCGCCGCACCCTGCAGACGCTGCTGCAGGCCCGCCCCGCAAAACGCGATCCGAATATGTCGCCGAACGCGGCGCTGTTTCCACGCTTTGCCGCCTCGGCGCTGATGGATCGCGTTTCCGAGCTGGGTCCGCGCCATCTTGAAATTCTGGAGCTGGTGCTTTCGGGTTGCGCAAACCAGGAAATCAGCCAGTGCATGTCGCTGTCGCTGGGCACGGTGAAAAACTATGTCTCCGCGCTGCTGCTGGCGCTGGACGTGAAATCCCGTTCCCACCTGATCAGCCTTTTCCGCTGAGCCTGGCGCCGAGGAGTGTCCGTGTCTGGCGTGAATGTCGCTGCCGCCGTGGCGGGCCGGGCGGCACGGGGCAGCTTCGTCGCGGTGGGGGTCCGGGTGCCGGTACCCGGCGGTGCCCCCCGGACCTGGACCGAGCGTCGCGCGCGGGAGCGCCGGCTGCATGACCTGGCCCGGGCCGAGCTGCTGCAGGCCGCGCCGGGCGTGGTGGCGGCTGTGCTGGGCTCGCTGGCCGTGGCGCTGGTGCTCGCCCCCAGGGACATGGGCGTGCTGGCCTGGGCGTCGTGCACAGCCGCGCTGTGGCTGCTGTGGGCCTGGAGGCCGCACTGGCTGTGCGGCCCACCGCTGCCGCGGCGCTCGGTGTGCCGCGCCTACGTGGGCGTCACGGGGCTGGCGCTGGCGCTGCTGGCGCTGATGGCCTGGCTGCCCATGGACGAAACCGGGCGCTGGCTGCTGCTCGTCGTGCTGGCGATGGTGGCCTTCGTCTTGGCCGGAGGGCTGGCGCCGCTGGGTGAGGCCGTGCTGCTGGCCCTGCTGCTGCCCGGCTCCGCCACCCTGGCACTGGCCTGGGCGCTGCGGGAGCAGTCCGGGCGTGCCGTGGCCGTGCTGGGGCTAGGGATCCTCCTGTGCGCCGCCGTGGCCGCGCTGGCGCTGCACCGCCATCGCCGCTGGCGCACGCAGGCCGCCGCGCAGCTGGAGCGTGAGGATGAGGTGTGGGCGCTGGGCGCCGAACGCGACCAGGCGCTGCGGACCGACCGCGACAAGACCCGCTTCCTGGCCAACGCCAGCCACGACCTGCGCCAGCCCGTTCACGCCATCGGGCTGTTCGCCGCGACGCTGGAGAAGCGGCTGCGCGGCACCGAGGACGAGCCCTACATCCGCAACCTCATCCGCTGCATCGAGGCGCTGGAGCGCTCCTTCAACGCGATGCTGGACGTGTCGCGGCTGGATGCCGGCAGCGTCGAGCCCTCCATGCAGACCTTCCCGCTGCGCGACGTGTTCCGGCGGTTGCACATGCAGTTCGCGGGGCAGGCCGAGCTGGCCGGGCTGAACCTGCGATTTTCGCCGGGCGGCAAGTGCGTGCGCAGCGATCCGCAGCTGCTGGAGCGGCTGCTGGCCAACCTGGTGCAGAACGCGCTCAAGTACACCGAGAAAGGCGGCGTGGTGGTGGTGGCGCGCAGCACTGCCACGCATGTGAACATCGAGGTCTGGGACACCGGCGTGGGCATGGGCGCCGCGGAGCTGCCGCGGGTGTTCGACGAGTTCTACCAGGTGGGGCGCGGCGGCCGCTCGCGCGTGCAGGGGCTGGGCATGGGGCTGGCCATCGTCAAGCGCCTGGCACAGCTGCTGGGCCACGAGCTGAGCGTGGTGTCTCAACCGGGGCGCGGGACGGTGTTCCGCGTCGGCGTGGCGCGGGCCGAGCGCGAGGCGCCGCAGGATGCCGCCGGTTCCGACTGCACGCTGCCCATGCCCGAGGCCGCCTCGCGCACGGTGCTGGTGATCGAGGACGAGGAGCCGATCCGCGAGGCGCTGGGGGCGCTGCTGCGCGAGTGGGGCCACCGCGTGGTGCTGGCCGCCTCGGCGCGCGAGGCGCTGATGGCGCAACGCGCGCAGGCGCTGCCGCCGGACCTGATCCTGTCGGACCTGCACCTGGGCGAGGGCCCGGACGGCATTGCCGCCATCGAGGCCATGCGCCACCACTGGCGCTGCAAGCTGCCGGCCGTGCTCGTGACCGGCGACACCACGCACGAGGAGTTGCGCCGCGCCACCGAAAGCGGCTTCCAGGTGCTGGTCAAGCCAGTGGCGGCGCGCAGGCTGTTGCAGGTGCTGCGCAGCTTGTCGGGGTAGAGGGTGCGCCCTCAACGCAAAGCGGGCCCGAGGGCCCGCTTTTTGTTCAGCCGCGCAAGCGAGTGCTCATTCCAACTTCAAGTCGTCAGTGAAAGTTCACCGTTCGCCCTGAGCTTGTCGAAGGGCCTGTTGGCCGGTTGTGCCAGGGGCTTCGACAAGCTCAGCCCGAACGGGTTTTCTTTCAGTACCAA
>JAEYPG010000336.1 GCA_023410975.1 Pseudomonadota bacterium | reverse complement strand
CCGTTGCCGGGGCGGCCTTGCGCGGAGCGAGGGCGGGCTTGCGCACCGCCGCCGGCGCCGCAGGCGCGCTGAAGGCGGGCGCCGGCTCGAAGCTCGCCAGCGCCTGACTCTGCACGGCGGCCTCGTCCGCGGCGTTGAGCTTGAAGGTGCCCACCATCTGCGCCAGGCGCCCGGCCTGGTGGCGCAGGCTCTCGGCGGCGGCGGCGCTCTGCTCCACCAGCGCGGCGTTCTGCTGCGTCACCTCGTCCAGCTGCGTCACGGCGTCGCCGACCTGGCTGATGCCCTGGCTCTGCTCCACGCTGGCGGCGCTGATCTCGTTGATCATGTCGCTCACGCGCCGTACCTGGGTCACGATGTTCTCCATCGAGCGGCCCGCGTCGCCCACCAGGCTGGAGCCGGCCTCGACCTGCTTCACGCTGTGGCTGATCAGCGACTTGATCTCCTTGGCCGCCTCGGCGCTGCGCTGTGCCAAGGCGCGCACCTCGCCGGCCACCACCGCGAAGCCGCGGCCGGCCTCGCCGGCGCGGGCGGCCTCCACCGCGGCATTGAGCGCCAGGATGTTGGTCTGGAACGCGATGCCGTCGATGGTGCCGATGATCTCGGCGATCTTGTGCGAGCTGCCGCTGATCTCCTGCATGGTCTGCACCATGCGGTTCATCACCGCACCGCCCTCGGCCGCGGCCTCGCTGGCGCTGCCCACGAGCTGGTTGGCCTGCGTGGCGGTCTCGGCGTTGTGCTTGACGGTGGCAGTCAGCTGCTCCATCGAGGCGGCGGTCTCCTGCAGGTTGCTGGCCTGCTCCTCGGTGCGCTGGCTCAGGTCGGCGTTGCCGCTGGCGATCTGCTGGCTGCCCGTGGCGATGGAATCGCTGCCGTGGCGCACCTCGCCGACGATGCGTGCCAGGCTCCGGTTCATCTGCTGCAGCGCCTCCAGCAGCTCGCCCATCTCGTCATGGCGCTGGACGGTGATCTTCGAACGCAGGTCGCCGGCGGCCACGTTCTGCGCGATCTGCACCGCCTCGTGCAGCGGCGTCGTGATGGAGTGCGTCAGCCACCACGCGAAGCCCACGCCCACCACCAAGCCGACCAGCCCCAGCACCACCATCGCCAGCCGGGCGTTGCCGACGTCGTCCTGCACGCCCTGGGCCGTGGCCTGCGCCAGCTGCCGCTGCAGGTCCGCCAGCACCACCACCTGCGACTGCAGCGCGTCCATCGCCGGCAGCGTCTGGCTCATCAGCAGCCTGGAGGCCTCCTCGCGCTGGCCCTCGGCCATCAGCTTGTTCACCTGGGTGAAGGAGGCGACGTAGGCCATGCGCGCCGCCTTGATGTCCTGGATCAGCTGCTTGCCCTTGTCGGTGTAGGCCAGCCGCTCCAGGGTTTCCAGCGCCTCGGTGACCTTCTTTTTGTTGTCCTCGATGGCCGCCTGGACCTTGCCCACGTGCGCCGGGTCCGCGGCGAAGAACAGCTCCATGGTGCGCCGCGCGTTGTCGCGCGTGGAGACGTTGAGCGCGGCCACGGCGTCGGACTTGGCCAGGTCGACGGTGACGTTCTTCTCGGCGGCCTGGTTCACGCGGCTGAAGCCCAGCACCGCGGTGGCAATGCTGAGAACCAGGAGCGCCAGTACCGCAGCGAAGCCGATGCCCAGCCGGTAGCCAAGGCGGAGGTTGTGGAGGAAGTTCATGGCGGTCGGTTGGAGCGGCCGCCGAAGGTGAGGGCGGCCGTGGCCTGGAGCTGTGACCGTCCGATGATCGGAGCGGCCGGCGCCAACCTGAGCCTGTGCGCCGCCACGGATCGGCCCAGGCCGTGCACGAGTTCACGGCAGTGGACCTGACATCAGCCTGACGGTGTGCCGCGGCGCTGGGGGCGCCGGGCCAAAACCGCCTCAGGCCGCGGCCAGCTTCGAGCCGTCCGGTGCCACGAGGTCGGCGCTGCCGAGCCTGAAGGTGCTCACCATCTGCGCCAGGCGCCCGGCCTGCTGGCTCAGGCTTTCGGCGGCTGCAGCGCTCTGCTCCACCAGCGCGGCGTTCTGCTGCGTCACATGGTCCAGTTGCTGCACCGCGTCGCCCACCTGGCTGATGCCCTGCGTCTGCTCCTGGCTGGCCGCGCTGATCTCGCTGATCAGGCCCGTCACGCGCTTGACCTGCGTGACGATCGCGTCCATGGAGCGTCCGGCGTCGTTCACCAGCTGCGAGCCGGCCTCCACGCTGTGCACGCTGTGGCTGATGAGGCCCTTGATCTCGCGCGCGGCTTCGGCGCTGCGCTGCGCCAGGGCGCGCACCTCGCCGGCCACCACCGCGAAGCCGCGGCCGGCCTCGCCGGCGCGGGCGGCTTCCACCGCGGCGTTCAGGGCCAGGATGTTGGTCTGGAACGCGATGCCGTCGATGGTGCCGATGATCTCGGCGATCCGGCGCGAGCCGGTGCTGATCTCCTGCATCGTGCTCACCACGCGGCCCATGACGCTGCCGCCGTCGGCGGCAGCACGGCTGGCGTTCAGCGCCAGCTGCGAGGCCTGCGCCGCGGTGTCGGCGTTCTGCCTGACGGTGGAGGTCAGCTGCTCCATCGAGGCGGCGGTCTGCTGCAGGTTGCTGGCCTGCTCCTCGGTGCGCTGGCTCAGGTCGGTGTTGCCGGTGGCGATCTGCTGGCTGCCGGTGGCGATGGAGTCGCTGCTGCGGCGCACCTGGGACACGATCTGCACCAGGCTGCGGTTCATGCTGTCCAGCGCGCCCAGCAGCTCGCCGGTCTCGTCCTGGCGCGTGGCCTGAATGTGCGAGGTCAGGTCGCCCGCGGCCACGGTCTTGGCCACCTGCACCGCCTGCCGGATGGGCTGGGTGATGGTGCGCGTGAGCCACCAGGACAGGCCGCCGCCCACCAGCAGCGCCGCCACGCCCAGCACCAGCATCTGGATGCGCGCGAGGGCGATGTCGTTCGTGAGCACCTTGGCGCTGTCGGCCACGATCTGCTTCTGCAGCACGGACAGCGCGTCCACGTGCTGCTGCAGCGCGTCGATGGCCGGCAGCGTCTCGGCCAGCAGCAGCCGCGTGGCCTCCTCGCGCTGGTCCGAGGCCAGCAGCTGGTCCACCTTGGTGAAGGAGGCCACGTAGGCGACGCGCGCCTCCTTGACCTTGGCCAGCAGCGCCTTGCCCTCGGCCGATGCGACCAGCCGCTCCAGCGTCTCCAGCGACTCGGCCACCTTCTTCTTGTTGGCGGCAATGCGCTGGCGCACCTGCTGCGCATGCGCCGCGTCCTGGGCGAAGAACAGCTCCATGGTGCGGCGGGCGTTGGCGCGGGTGGTGGCCGTGAGCGTGGCGGTGGCCTCGGCCTTGACCCAGTCCACCTCGATGGTGCGCCGGGAGGCGCTGTCGGCCTGGTTGAGGTTGAAGACCGCCGTGGCGACGGCCAGCAGCATCAGCGCCAGCACGGTGGCGAAACCCATGCCCAGCCGGGTGCCGAGCCGAAGCTTGTTCAGGAAATTCATGGCCGTGATTGCGGCGCAGCCGGGACTCGGCGCGCATCGTAGATATGCAATTGGTATTTCTTCGGATGCTTGAAACCGGGCTGAAGCGGGTGGCGCTGCGACTCCCTGCCGGAGTTCGTGTGGCTTGATGCGGATCAATTGCGGGCGGGATGGCGGCGCCGGCCCGGTGGCGCCGGCATGGCCGCTGCTTGGGCTGGGGGGCCGGGACGCCGCGTGCAGAATTCGCCCTTCCTCCGCCGCCGCGCCCGCTCTCCGCCGACCTGCCATGCCCGCTGATGCCGCTTCGTCCGCCGATCCCCTGGCCATCGAGCTCTATGAGCAGCCGGGCCACCTGTTGCGGCGCGCGCAGCAGATCGCGGTGTCGGTGTTCTACGAGGAGCTGGGGCGCGAGGTGACGCCGATCCAGTACGCGGTGCTGCGCATGCTGCAGGAGAAGCCGGGACTGGACCAGGTGACGCTGGCGCAGGAGGTGGCGCTGGACACCTCCACCGCCGCGGAGATGGCGGCGCGGCTGGAGAACAAGGGCTGGATCACGCGCGAGGTGCTGCCGCGGCGCCAGCGCCGGCTGCTGCTCACGGCCGAGGGCGAGGCGGTGCTCGCGCGCACCGTACCCGGCGTGCGGCGCATGCAGCAGGTGCTGCTGTCCAAGCTCGACGCCGCCGAGCAGCAGGAGTTCATGCGGCTGCTGCGCAAGTTCGTGCTCCTGGGCAACGAGCAAAGCCGCGCGCCGATGCGCCCGGGCGGCAGCGTTGGCGCCGAAGGCCCGTCCGAGGCCTGAACCACCGCCGGGCATGGCCGCGTGCCCTGCGCCTGGGCTCCCGCATACCCGGGATTGCCCCGATTCGGATTTGCCCTGATCCAAGTCAAATTCCGTGTACTGAATGTTGGCGACCGGAAGCACTTCGCAGGCGCCGAGGTCCTGGGCGGCGGGAACCCGGGTTGCCTGCGGCCGGGCCTGGGCGGTTGCCTGGGCACCGGCACGAACGCCCATACCAAGAGCCCAGAGGCCGGGAGGCCGGCGCGCACGCCGGTCCGGCGCTGCAAACCGAGGCAGAGGAGACAAGTCATGAGCAACTTCCAAGACCGCCGCCGCACCCCGGCGCGGCGTCGCCTGCTGGCGGCGGCCACGCTGCTGTCGGCGCTGCCGCTGCTGGGCGCGGCGCCCGCGGCGCTGGCGCAGGCGTCCGACCCGATCAAGATCGGGCTGATCCTGCCCATGACCGGGCCCTTCGCCTCCACCGGGCGGCAGATCGACGCGGCGGTGAAGCTGTACCTGGCGCAGCACGGCGACACGGTGGCCGGGCGCAAGGTGCAGGTGGTGCTCAAGGACGACGCCAGCGTGGCCGACACCACGCGGCGCCTGGCGCAGGAGCTCGTGGTCAACGACAAGGTGGCGGTGCTGGCCGGCTTCGGCCTCACGCCGCTGGCGCTGGCCACCGCGCCCATCGCCACGCAGAGCAAGACGCCGATGGTGGTGATGGCCGCGGCCACGTCGAGCATCACGCAGGCTTCGCCCTACGTCGTGCGCAGCAGCATGACGCTGCCGCAGGTGACCATCGGCGTGGCGGAGTGGGCGCCCAAGAACGGCATCAAGAAGGTCGTGACGCTGGTGAGCGACTACGGCCCGGGCATCGACGCCGAGAAGGCGTTCAAGGAGCGTTTCGAGCTCAACGGCGGCAAGGTGGTGGAGCAGGTGCGCGTGCCGCTGCGCAACCCGGACTTCGCGCCTTTCCTGCAGCGTGTGCGCGACGCCGGCGCGGAAGCGCTGTTCGTCTTCGTCCCGTCGGGCGTGGGCGCGGCGCTGATGAAGCAGTTCGCCGAGCGCGGTCTGGACAAGGCGGGCATCAAGCTGCTGGGCACGGGCGACGTGACGGACGACGACATCCTCAACGACATGGGCGACGTGGCGCTGGGGGTGGTGACCTCGTTCCACTACTCGGCCGCGCACAAGAGCGCCGCCAACCAGCAGTTCGTGGACGCCTTCCAGAAGGCCAACAAGTTCCGCCCCAACTTCATGGCCGTGGGCGGCTACGACGGCATGCGCGTGATCATGGAAGGCCTCAAGGCCACCAAGGGCGCGGGCGGCGAGGCACTGCTGAACGCCATGAAGGGCCAGACCTTCGAGAGCCCGCGCGGGCCGGTGTTCATCGACGCGCAGACGCGCGACATCGTGCAGGACGTCTACATCCGCAAGGTCGAGCGCCAGAACGGGCAGCTCTGGAACGTCGAGTTCGAGACCATCAAGGGGGTGAAGGACCCGGGCAAGGCGGGGGCGGCGGGCGCGCCGAAGTAAGCCCGCTGGAGCCGACGTGCTGACCCTGCTCTTCGACGGCGTCGCCTACGGGATGCTGCTGTTCGTGCTGGCCGTGGGGCTGGCCGTGACCATGGGGCTGATGAACTTCATCAACCTCGCCCACGGCGCCTTCGCCATGGCCGGCGGCTACGCCACCGTGCTGCTCATGCAGCACGCCGGGCTGCCGTTCCTGGCGACGCTGCCGCTGGCCTTCCTCCTCACCGCCGCCGCCGGCGCGCTGATGGAGCGCACGCTCTACCGGCCCATGTACGCCAGGCCGCACCTGGACCAGGTGCTCTTTTCGATCGGCCTGGTCTTCATGGCCGTGTCGGCGGTGGACTACCTCATCGGCTCGCAGCAGCAGTTCGTGAAGCTGCCGGCCTTCCTGCAGGGGCGGCTGGACTTCGAGGCGGTGGGCATCGGCAAGTACCGGCTCTTCATCGTGGTGGTGTGCGCGCTGCTGGCGCTGGCGCTGCAGTGGGTGCTGGCGCGCACGCGCTTCGGCAGCCGGCTGCGCGCGGCGGTGGACGACCCGCGCGTGGCCTCGGGGCTGGGCATCAACGTCAACCGCGTGTTCCTGCTTACCTTCGCGATGGGCTCCGGCCTGGCCGGCCTGGGCGGGGCGCTCGGCGCGGAGGTGCTGGGCCTGGACCCGACGTTCCCGCTGAAATTCATGATCTATTTCCTGATCGTGGTGGCCGTGGGCGGCACCAGCAGCGTCACCGGGCCGCTGGTGGCGGCGCTGCTGCTCGGGATCGCCGACGTGGCGGGCAAGTACTACGCGCCCAAGGTCGGCGCCTTCATCGTGTACGCGCTGATGATCGCCATCCTGCTGTGGCGCCCGCATGGGCTGTTCGTGCGCAAGGGGGCCCGCTGATGAGCACGCCGCTGAGCTCCGGCGCATCCGCCGCCCGTTCCGCGTCCCCGGCCCGGCCGTCCGCCGACGTGCGCCAGGCGCTGCACCGGGACGCGCGCTGGCGCTGGTGGGAGATCGCGCTGCTGGCGGCGCTGGCGGCCTCGTGGTTCGTGCTGCCCGGGCACGCGCTGCTGGGCAACGAGATCGCGATCCTGGCGCTGTTCGCGCTGTCGCTGGACCTGATCCTGGGCTACGCCGGCATCGTCTCGCTGGGCCATGCCGCCTTCTTCGGCGTGGGCGCCTACGGCGCAGCGCTGTTCGCCAAGCACGTGATGCCCGACCCGCTGGTCGGCCTGGCGGTGGCCATGGCGGGGGCGGCGCTGCTGGGGCTGCTCACCAGCGCCTTCATCCTGCGCGGCACGGACCTCACGCGGCTGATGGTGACGCTGGGCGTGGCGGCGGTGCTCTACGAGCTGGCCAACCGCTTCGACCAGATCACGGGCGGCGCCGACGGGCTGCAGGGCGTGGTGATCGGCCCGCTGCCTGGCGGCCTGGAGTTCGACCTGGCCGGGCGCGTGGCCTGGGGCTACTCGCTGGCGGTGCTGGTGCTGGCGCTGCTGCTGTGCCGGCGCCTGGTGCATTCGCCCTTCGGCGTCGGGCTGCAGGCGCTGCGCGACAACCGGCTGCGCGCCTCGGCGCTGGGCCTGAACGTGAACGCGCGGCTGGTGGCGGTCTACACCATCGCCGCGGCGCTGGCCGGCGCCGCCGGGGCGCTGCTGGCGCAGACCACGGGCTTCGCCTCGCTGGACGTGCTGGACTTCCACCGCAGCGCCGACGTGATGCTGGTGGTGGTGATCGGCGGCGCGGGCTGGCTGTGGGGCGGAGTGCTGGGGGCCATCGCCTTCAAGCTGCTGCACGACCTGATCGCGGCCTGGACGCCGCAGTACTGGACCTTCTGGCTCGGCCTGTTCCTGGTGGTGCTGATGCTGGTGGGCCGCGAGCGGCTGCTGCGGCCGTGGACCTGGTGGAGGAGGGGCGCATGAGCACACCCGCACGGCCGCTCCGAAGGGTGCGCGCCGTCCCCCGTGGGGGGACCGCGCGCAGCGCGGGGGGGCACCAATGAGCGCAGTCATGCAGCCGGTGCTGGAGACACGCGGCCTGGTGCGGCGCTTCGGCGGCCTGGTCGCCACCAACGACGTGTCGCTGGCGGTGATGCCCGGCGCGCGCCACGCGCTCATCGGCCCCAACGGCGCGGGCAAGACCACGCTGATCAACCTGCTCACCGGCGTGCTGGAGCCCACGCAGGGCCGGATCCTGCTCAAGGGCGAGGACGTGACCGGGCTGGCCGCGCACAAGCGCGTCGGCCGCGGCCTGGTGCGCACCTTCCAAATAAATCAGCTCTTCAACCAGCTCACGCCGCTGCAGTCGCTGGCGCTGGCGGTGTCGCAGCAGCGGCGCCAGGGCGCGCGCTGGTGGCAGCCGCTGGGGCGCGACGCGGCAGTGGCGCAGCGCGTGGAGGCGCTGCTGCACGAGTACCGGCTGGGCGACGTGATGCACCAGCGCACGGCGCTGCTGCCCTACGGCAAGCGGCGGCTGCTGGAGATCGCGCTGGCCATCGCCGGCGAGCCGCGGGTGCTGCTGCTGGACGAGCCCGCCGCGGGCGTGCCCGAAGGGGAGCGGCAGGAGATCTTCGACAGCCTGGCGCGGCTGCCGGCGGACGTGGCGGTGCTGCTGATCGAGCACGACATGGACCTCGTCTTCAACTTCGCCACGCGGGTGACGGTGCTGGTCAGCGGCGCCGTGTACGCCGAGGGCGGCGTGGACGAGATCGCCCACGACCCACGCGTGAAGGCGGTGTACCTGGGGGAAGGCCATGGCTGATTCCACCTTCCCGTTCGCCCTGAGCTTGTCGAAGGGCCTGGGGCACGGCCGGGCGGCAGGGCTTCGACAGGCTCAGCCCGAACGGAGCATTTCTTTAGGTCTGTCTCATGAGTGAACTGCTGCTGCGCATCCAGGGGCTGCGCGCCGGCTACGGCGAGGCGGTGGTGCTGGAGGACATCGAGCTGGAGCTGGCCGCTGGCCAGTCGCTGGCGCTGCTCGGCCGCAACGGCACGGGCAAGACCACGCTCATCAACTCCATAGCCGGCGTGACGCGGCGCCATGCCGGGCGGCTGTTCCTGGGCGGGCGCGAGATCACGCAGCTGCCGCCCTTCAAGCGCGCCGAAGCCGGCATCGGCTGGGTGCCGCAGGAGCGCAACATCTTCAAGTCGCTGACCGTGGAGGAGAACCTCACGGCGGTGGCGCGGCCGGGCCCGTGGGACCTGAAGCGGGTCTACGCCATGTTTCCCCGGCTGGAGGAGCGGCGGATGAACATGGGCAACCAGCTCTCGGGCGGCGAGCAGCAGATGCTGGCCTTCGCGCGGGCGCTGGTGCTCAACCCGCGCCTGCTGCTGCTGGACGAGCCGCTGGAGGGGCTGGCGCCGATCATCGTGGAGGAGCTGCTGCGCTCGATCGCGCGCGTGGTGCGGGAGGAGGGCCTGTCGGCGATCCTGGTGGAGCAGAACCCGCGGCTGATCCTGTCCATGACGCACCACGCGGTGGTGCTGGACCGCGGCCGGGTGGTGCACCGCGCCGGCAGCGAGGCGCTGGCGGCCGATGCGGGGACGCTGGAGCGGTTGCTGGCGGTGGCGCGCTGACGCGAGCCGCCCCCCGGCTCACGGCAAGCGGTTCCTCAACACCACGATCCACGGCCGCTTGGCCGTGGGCAGCAGCAGGCCGCTGGCGTAGAGGGGCGCCACGGTCCAGACCACGCCGTCGCGCACGTTGCCGCCGATGGCGCCCAGCGTGCCGGGGCCGGTTTCCACCACCAGGTCGCAGTGGTAGCCGCCACGGCTGGCGGGGTCGGCCAGCTGCGCGTAGGCCGTCACCCGCAGCGCGGTCTCGTTGCGCGGGGCGCAGATCAGGTCGCCCACCGCTGGCGGCGTGGTGGCGGCGTCCAGCGCCTCGAAGCCCTGCGGATCGGGCGCGTCGTGGATGCGCTTGATGTAGTGCCAGTGCAGCGCGCTGCCCGGGAACACCGCCTCGCCGATGCCCGATGACTTCATCAGGAAGCTGATGAACACCGCCGACCAGGCCACCAGCGAGCCGTCGCGGTACTGCGCTTCCTGGGCCTCGAAGTCGCCGCTGGCGGAGGCCTGCCAGTACAGCAGCACGCGGCTGCTGAAGTCCGGCATGTACTCCTGCCGCGGCGCCGTGGCGGCGGGCCACTCGTAGGTGTCGGTGGCGGCGTGCCACTTGACGCGGCCCCACAGCGCCCATTCCTGCAGTGCCGTGAATACCAGTCGCTGCCTGGGCGTGGGCAGGGTGACGACGCGCCCGCCCAGGCCGGTGGCCGCGGGCGGCTGCTGCGGCGGTTCGACCGGCGTGGCGCAGCCGGCCAGCATCAGGGCGGCGGCCGTGGCCACCGCCACAGGAAGTCTCCAGGTCAAGGGTGCGAGTCGGGCCATGTCCGGTGCGGCAAGGCAGCCCGGGTGCCTGGGCGCGCTCGCCGAGGCTGCCGGCCGGACCGCAGCGGCTTCATTCCAACTTCAAGTCGTCAGTGAAAGTTCACCGTTCGCCCTGAGCCCTTCGACAAGCTCAGGACAGGCTTGTCGAAGGGCCTGTTGGCCGGTTGTGCCAGGGGCTTCGACAAGCTCAGCCCGAA